>NZ_JAQYXB010000670.1:0-439 GCF_036322405.1 Streptomyces sp. SP17BM10
CGGCCATACCGGTCAACAAAACGAAACAAAAATTAAAACAACCCAAAAAACAAACCCCCCAACCCCCAAAACACCAACCCCGCCCCAACCAACACAAAAACCCAAAAACAACGGGAATAAAAAAAAAAACCCCAAAAAACAAAAAAAAAAAAACACAACAAAAAAAAAACAAAACCCCCGCCACCGGACCACACACAAACAAAATAAAAAAAAAAACACAAACACACCAACAAACAAAAACACAACAAAAACAAACAAAAAAAAAACAAAACCACCCACCCCCCCCACAAACCCCACAAACACCACCACCACAACCCACAACCAACCGGAATAACAAAAAAACACCCACAACCCCAACGAACCCACCAAAAAACCCCCCCTAAAAAAACCACAACAAACCCAACAACCCCCCGACGAACGCGGCAAACCCCACAAAACC
>NZ_JAQYXB010000671.1:0-454 GCF_036322405.1 Streptomyces sp. SP17BM10
TGTTCGAGGGGTGTTGTTTGTTGTTTTTTTTTTTTTTTTTTTTGTTTTGTTTTGTGTTTTTTTTATTTTGTTCTTTGGGTGGCTCCGTTGCTTTTTTTTTTTTGTTGGGGGGGGGGGGGTGTTGTGGGTGTGTTTTTTGTTTTTTTTTTTGGGGTTTTGTTTTTTGTGTGTGTTTTTTTTTGTTTTTTTTGGGTTTTTTTGTTTTTTTTTTTTTTTTTTTGTTTTGTTTTGTGTTTTTGGTGGTGCGGGCGCCCCCCCACACAACAAAAAAACCAGCACAACCCCCCCCCCCCACCCCCCCCACCCAACAACCACACCCCCCCCCCCAACAAAAAAAAAAAAAAAAAAAACAAAAAAACCAAAACAAAAAAAAACAACCACCCAAAAAAAAAAACAAAAAAAACCAACCCACACAACCCCCAAACAAAACCACACTAAAACCAACACAACAACA
>NZ_JAQYXB010000672.1:0-313 GCF_036322405.1 Streptomyces sp. SP17BM10
GGTGGTTGTCCGCTGCCCGGGTGGTGGGCGGGCGGGGCGGGCGGGGGGGGGGTGGGTGGGCCGGGGGGGGGGGCGCGGGTCGCGCGCGGGGGGGGGGGGGGGGCGGGGGGGGGGGGGGCGCGACGCCCCCCCCCCCCCCCCCCCCCCCGCCCCGCCCCCGCCCCCCCCGCCCCCAACCCCCCCCCCCCCCCACCCCCCCCCGGAGCGGACCCCCCCCCCCAGCGCGCGGGCCCCCCCCCCCGGCCCCCCCCGCAATTGAACCACCACAACCAAAACACAAAGAAAACCCCCCCCCCCCGCATAAACACCAACC
>NZ_JAQYXB010000673.1:0-351 GCF_036322405.1 Streptomyces sp. SP17BM10
AGTCCTTGAGGCCCTTCTTGGCGCCGTGCAGCGTCTCGAAGAGCTGCTGGCCGACCACCGGGGTGCGCTGGAGCGCGTGCTTGCCCCAGGAGAGGAAGCGCTCGTAGCCCTGGGTGGTGCGCAGCGTGGAGAGGTGGTTGGCCATGCCGCCGCGGGTCGGCTCCTCCGAGCGCTCCTCGGCCGCGACGTCGATGACGACCGCGCGGACCTTGGGGTCGGCGCTGTTGATGATCGCCTCCCCGGCCATGCCTCCGGTGAGCGCGCCGTCGCCGCTGACGGCGACGACCGGGTCATTGGTGCCCTTGAGCTGGTTGGCCTTGGCCAGGCCGTCGGCGTAGGAGAGCACGGTGG
>NZ_JAQYXB010000674.1:0-199365 GCF_036322405.1 Streptomyces sp. SP17BM10
ACCGGGCGAACCATTGGCACCCGGCGAACCGTTAGCACCGGGCGAACCATTGGCACCCGGCGAACCGTTAGCACCGGGCGAACCATTGGCACCCGGCGAACCGTTAGCACCGGGCGAACCATTGGCACCCGGCGAACCGTTGGGGCCGGGGGCGCCAGGAGCACCGTTGGGGCCAGGCGCACCCGGAGCGCCCGGGGAGCCCGCCACGCCCGGAGCGCCATTGGGGCCGGGGGCGCCGGGAGCACCGGGGGCGCCAGGAGCACCGTTGGGGCCGGGGGCACCAGGAGCACCGGGCGAACCGTTGGCACCGGGGGCGCCAGGAGCACCGTTGGGGCCAGGCGCACCCGGAGCGCCCGGGGAGCCCGCCACGCCCGGAGCACCGTTAGGTCCAGGTGCACCCGGGGAACCGGCAGCGCCGGGAGCACCGGCGGGCCCACTCGGACCGGCGGGCCCACTCGGACCGGCGGGCCCACTCGGACCGGCGGGCCCACTCGGACCGGGGGGGCCACTCGGACCGGGGGGGCCGACCGTGCAGGCCGCCCTCGTGATGGTGTTGTCGTCCAGAGTGACGGCGCCGTTGCGCGCCAGGGCGCGGCCTTCGATCACCGAGGCGTGGTTCACGCTGATGGACGTGAGGGCCAGGATGTTGCCCTTGAAGAAGGAGTCGACGTCGATGGTGGCGGAGCTACCGACCTGCCAGAACACATTGCAGGGCTGTGCTCCGTTGACCAGGCTGACGACGCTCGACGGAGCCGTGATGAGGGTGGAGCCGATCTGGAAGATGAAGACGGCGTTCGGGTCACCCATCGCGTCGAGGGTGACGGTCCCGGTGAGGTTCAGCGACGAACTCGCCTTGTAGACGCCGGGCGTCAGCGTCAGACCTCCGATGTCGCCGGGCGAGGTCAGGATGGCCGTGGGGGCCCGACCGGCGGCATCGTTGTAGGCGATGACGAGGTCGGACTGGGCCTGCGCCGCCTGCGCGTCGTTGACATGCTGCACCCCGTTCACGACTCCGGGGGGGAAGCCCGTCACGCTGGTGCCCGGGAAGAGCCCCAGGTCGCCGTTGATGACGCTGGGGCCGGTGTTGGTGACGGTTGAGCCGGCCAGGATCGCATAGCTGGTGTCAGTCCCCAGCCCCACCGGCGCCGTTGCGGCGTGCGCGGGGCTGGGGACCAGGCCGGCCGTCGCGAGCAACGTCAGTCCGGACAGCAGGACGGACGCCCCCGCGAGTCGAGCGCGTCTACGCCCTCGTCCCGGTGGAGCGGACAACATGGCATCGACTGCCATAGGACAGGACCTTTCTTGTCGCCGTTGAACTCCGTCACCCGAAGAGGGCATTCGGAGTGCTGTTGGTGGCTTCCGGTCAGGCCTGACGCCTCGCACTCGCGCCGGAGGGCCTTCGACGAGCGGAAGCCGACCAGGACAGGTGAGGGAGAGTCACCAACTAACTACACAGTGCAACAACAACATAAAAAGAACGGACCGATAAAGATGCAACGGAGTGACATGCCACCGCCGATCGGGGAACGACCCCCATCCCGCAGCACCGTTCGCGTGCGCACCAAAGGGCGGGTTCACCCTCCCCTGCCCAGCTGTCCACTGTCGGCCGCCCAGGTCGGTGCCAGCGCCACAGCAGTACCGTTTTTTCTCTTGGCCGCACCCGAGCCGGTGAATCACGTATCGCCCTGTGATCCCAATCGTTGGCCCGATCATGAACGACCTGACGAATCCGCAGGAAGAGGCGCTCACCGCCGCCGCTGGTGACGCCACCACGGTGGCCGAGCGCTGTCGCGCCGCTGGTGGCCTGCTCAGGGTCACCCTCGGCGAACTGCGCGCAGAAGTCGGCTACCGAAGACTCGGCAAGTACGTCCTGGAAGAACTCGCCGAGCGTCTCACCGACGAGGGGCTCGGCTGGTTCCCGACGTGGCGGCTCTCCCCGAGAGAGAACGGCGAGCCGCGGAAGGAACAGGACGTATGGGTGTTCATCCGGGACGGCGGCCTGCGGTGCCAAGTCATCGATGCCATCCAGGCCCCCGACGGTTCCGACGTCCCCACGGTCCTGAACGGCCTGCTCACCGGCCGTCCCCAGGATCTCTCCCCGGAGCGCAAGCTCGGCCTCATTCGCGAGATCCTCGGGCTCTGACCCACACCCGAGCATCCGCCGACCGGATTCCACCTGCGCGCCCGAACCTTCGCGGCGCTGCGCCGGACACCGCTTTCGGGATCGCAGCGCAGCGCCTCGGCACCTGCCGTCAGTCGGCGAGGGGCGGGTAGCCCCGGTTGCCGTGGGGCCGCGAGCTCGGACGCTTCCCGTCAGTCGAAGGTCAGCCGGCTTCCCCAGGCCGTGCCTCAGCCACTGCGCCAGACGGCCAGACCCGTATACGTGAAGACGCAACCGAGCCCCACTCCCCATTCATCGCCGTCGTCGTGGCGGAGGGAGCGGTCCGTGAAGGCGCTTCGGAGACCATCGAGCGGGATCACGGTGAAGGCGTCGTCGGATTCCACGGCGAAGTGGCGGACCTCGATCCAGCCCTCACCCACGAACGGGAGCAGCGGAGCGAGCTGGCGGTCGACCCACGCGGAGAGCTCGGCGCCGGTCAGCTCGGTCGGCGGATCCCCCAAGATGCCGAACGGCCCCGTGAGCATGCCGCCGGCCTCGGAAGCGCAGACCAGGACCTCCTGTTGCTCGGGGGTGAGCTCGTCCCAGCCGGGCAGGCCGTCACCGGCCACAGCCGGAAGCGCGCTCGCGTGCCACCACTCGCGCGCGGACTCGGTGGCGTGCAGGCCGAACGTCACTTCCGCCCTCGGACTCCAGAGCCAGTTGGCCGGCTCAGTCAGCACGTCCTGCAGCTGCGAGCCCGTCACGACGGGATCGGTCGGGGCAGCACCGAGACCCTGCCGTATCCGGACGGCGAGCAGACCGCGCTCGACGAGGTCCCGGGCAACCGAAGCCAACTGCGGTACCAGCGCGCGCTGTTCGTCCCGGGTGTAGCTGCGCAGCGGCGGAGCATCCGTCGCCCCGGACCACCGGAGATCAATTCCGTACTGCTGGATCGTCCCGGCCAGGAGGGACTGCCACAGACCACAGCGCATCAGTGTCTGCTCGGCCGGGCTCAAGGCGTTCCAAGGCATCACGGCACGGATCATCCCAAGCGCGGCCCTGGGTTACCGAGCGGTTTCCGCGCGGCGACGGCCGCTGTGCCGGGCCGGCGCCAGACCTGATACTCGGACCCGCCGCGCCGAAGCGCTGCTCCAGGACGTGTCCCCGGAGCAGCGCTCGCGTTGGTGCGATGTCAGTCGGCCATCGGCAGGTAGACCTTGTTGCCGTGGGCCTTGAACTCCTCGGACATGGCCTGCATGCCGGCCAGCGCCTCGGCGTCGAACTCGGTGCCGACGGCCGTGGAGCCGTCGCCGTGCTCGTCGCGGATCTTCTGCGAGATCTTCATCGAGCAGAACTTCGGGCCGCACATCGAACAGAAGTGCGCGGTCTTGGCCGGCTCGGCGGGGAGGGTCTCGTCGTGGAAGTCGCGCGCGGTCTCCGGGTCGAGGGCCAGGTTGAACTGGTCCTCCCAGCGGAACTCGAAGCGGGCGTCGGAGAGGGCGTCGTCCCAGGCCTGGGCGCCGGGGTGGCCCTTGGCCAGGTCGGCGGCGTGGGCGGCGATCTTGTAGGTGATCACGCCGGTCTTGACGTCGTCCCGGTTGGGCAGGCCCAGGTGCTCCTTGGGCGTCACGTAGCAGAGCATCGCGGTGCCCCACCAGGCGATCATCGCGGCGCCGATGCCGGAGGTGATGTGGTCGTAGCCGGGGGCGACGTCGGTGGTGAGGGGGCCGAGGGTGTAGAACGGCGCCTCGTCGCAGATCTCCTTCTGGAGATCCATGTTCTCCTTGATCTTGTGCATCGGGACGTGTCCCGGGCCCTCGATCATCACCTGGACGTCGCGCTCGCGGGCGATCCGGCCGAGCTCGCCGAGGGTCTGCAGCTCGGCGAACTGCGCCTCGTCGTTGGCGTCGGCGATGGAGCCGGGCCGCAGGCCGTCACCGAGCGAGAAGGTGACGTCGTAGGCGGCGAGGATGTCGCAGAGCTCCTCGAAGTTCGTGTAGAGGAAGTTCTCCTCGTGGTGCGCGAGGCACCACGCGGCCATGATCGAGCCGCCGCGCGAGACGATGCCGGTCTTGCGGCGGGCGGTCAGCGGGACGTACCGCAGCAGCACGCCGGCGTGGACGGTCATGTAGTCGACGCCCTGCTCGCACTGCTCGATGATGGTGTCCCGGTAGACCTCCCAGCTCAGCTCCTCGGCGCGGCCGTCGACCTTCTCCAGCGCCTGGTAGAGCGGCACGGTGCCGATCGGCACGGGGGAGTTGCGCAGGATCCACTCGCGGGTGGTGTGGATGTTGCGGCCGGTGGAGAGGTCCATGACCGTGTCGGCGCCCCAGCGGGTGGCCCAGGTCATCTTCTCCACCTCCTCCTCGATCGAGGAGGTGACGGCGGAGTTGCCGATGTTGGCGTTGATCTTCACCAGGAAGTTGGTGCCGATGATCGCCGGCTCCACCTCGGGGTGGTTCACGTTCACCGGGATGACGGCCCGTCCGCGGGCCACCTCGTCACGCACGAACTCGGGCGCCAGGCCCTCGCGCAGGGCCACGAACTCCATCTCCGGCGTGACGATCCCGCGCTTGGCGTAGGCGAGTTGGGTCACGGCGGCGCCGCCGCGGCCGCGCAGCGGGCGGCGGGGGCGGCCGGGGAAGACGGCGTCGAGGTTGCGCAGGTTCCCGCCGCGCGGCGCGGTGTGCTTGATCCCGTCGTCCTCGGGGCGGGCCTCGCGGCCGTCGTACTCCTCGACGTCCCCGCGCTGGCGGATCCACGCGTCGCGCAGGGCGGGCAGGCCGCGGCGCACGTCGGGCTCGTAGGCGGGGTCGGTGTACGGGCCGGAGGTGTCGTACAGCGGAACGGTCCTGCCGTTGGTGAGCACCACTTCGCGGTACGGGACCCGCAGGTCGGGGCGGGATCCCTCACGGTGCGCCTTGCGCCAGGCCGGCGTCGGGTAGCCGGTGCGCTCGCTGCTGGGGGCGCTCTGGGCAGACTGCGGCTGTGCGTCGAACGTGGTCATCTGACCTTCACTCCCTACGCCGGCATTACCCGGTCCAGGTTCCTGCGGTCGGCGCAGCGTCCGGCCGTCCGTCGACGGACCGTTCAGCGCCCTCTCAGCCCGGTGCTCCGAGCTCCCGCGTCCGCAGGCGGTGTTGCCTGCGCATGACGCCCAATACCGTAGCGAGCGGATCGCCGCAGGTCCAGAGGGCTTCCGGTGGGCGGGCGGCGGGCGCAGACTGGGCCCATGATCGGACTGACGGGGCGGGTCACGGGGAAGGTCGGCGCGGGGCTGGTCGGGGAGGTGCTGGTGCACGTGCCCGAGCGGCAGGGGACGGAGGCGTTCCTGGCGTACCTGGCGGTGCCGGGGGATCCGCTGCCGACGGGCACGACGGTGGTCGTGGTCGAGTACCAGGCGCCGCGCACGGTGTTCGTGTCGCCGCTCTGACGGCCGGTTCCCGCAGCTCGGAAGGGCTGTCACCGGGCCTGTGACCGGACCGGGACGAAGTCACGACGTCACCTACTGGCGCGCGCTCACGAACAGGCGCAGAATCTCCGCTGCCACCGCGTCCGCGCACTCCTGCACAACCACGCGCAGCCACGGAGCGGTGTGCCTCGAAGGGGGAATCGGCCGATGGTTATCGGCGTCGTCGCGGGGGCCGTGGTGGCCTCCGTCATCTTTGTGATCATCCTGTTCAAGCTCATGTGGCGGGTAGCCGAGCCGAACGAGGCGCTGATCATCTCCGGGTCGAAGCACGGGGACGGCCTGGGCTTCCGGATCGTCACCGGGCGCGGCACCTTCGTCGTCCCGGGCATGCAGGCGGTGCGCCGCCTGTCGCTCGATCTCAACGAGGCCGAGCTGGACGTCGAGTGCGTGACCCAGCAGGGCATCCCGGTGCACGTCAAGGGTGTCGTGATCTTCAAGGTGGGCGACGACTCGGTGTCGATCGCCAACGCCGCCCGGCGTTTCCTGGACCAGCAGAAGATGATGGGCCAGCGGGTGCACAACGTGTTCGCCGGTCACCTGCGCTCCATCGTCGGCGGGCTGACGGTCGAGGACATGATCCGCGACCGCGAGCGGTTGACCGGCGAGACCCGGGCCGCCTCGGGCGCCGAGATGGAGAAGCTCGGTCTGATCATCGACTCGCTGCAGATCCAGGAGATCCTGGACCCCACCGGGTACATCCGCAACCTCGCCGCCCCGCACGCCGCGGCCGTCCAGCGCGACGCCCGCATCGCGGCCGCCGCCGCCGACCGCGAGGCCACCGAGGCGGAGCAGGAGGCGTTCGCCCGCAAGGCCGAGGCCACCCGCAACAGCGAGATCCAGCAGGCCTCCTACCAGGCCGAGATGGACACCGCGAGCGCCCGCGCCCGGCAGGCCGGCCCGCTCGCCGAGGCGGCCGCCCGCCAGGAGGTCGTCGTCCAGGAGACGCGCGTCGCCGAGCTGGAGGCCCAGCGCAAGGAGCAGCAGCTCCAGATCGACGTCCGCAAGCCGGCCGACGCCAAGGCGTACGAGACCCGCACCAAGGCCGACGCCGACCGCGACGCCCGGATCTCCTCGGCCCAGGCGCACGCCCGGGAGACGGAGCTGCGGGCGGCGGCCGACGCCAGCCAGGTGAAGATCGCCGCGGCGGCCGAGGCCGAGGCCACCAAGCTGCGCGGCCTGGCCGCCGCCGAGGCGACCAGGGCCACCGGTCAGGCCGAGGCCGCGGCCGTCGAGGCCCGCGGTCTGGCCGACGCGGAGGCGGCCCGCGCGCTCGGGCTGGCCAACGCGGAGGGCATCCGGGCCCGCGCCGCGGCCCTCGCCGAGAACCAGGACGCCGTCGTGGCGCAGGAGTTGGCGGAGAAGTGGCCGGAGATCGTCCGGGCCGCGGCCGAGTCCTTCGGCAACGTCGAGCACATGGTGCTGCTCAACGGCGCGGAGGGCATGGGGGACGTCTTCGCGAAGGCGCTCACCATGGGCGGCACCGGTCTCGGCCTGGCCCGCCAGCTGCTGAACACCATGAAGGAGACCCCGGCCGACGCGCCCGCCGAGGCCAAGGCGCCGGTGGTGCAGCAGGTCCGCATCGAGGAGTGATCCGAACGCGGTAGCCACCGCGACGGCCGAGGCCCGGCACCCCCGCGACGGGGTGCCGGGCCTCGGCGTCGGCGCCGGAGCGCCGTCAGAGCTTGGCCGCCTTCTTCACCAGGATGACCACGGCCGCCGCGATGCCGACCACGACCAGCAGCTTGATCAGCATGCCCAGCAGCGCGCCGACCACGCCGAACACGAAGGTCACGATGTTCCAGGCCAGCACCAGGACCAGCACCGGCACGACGATGTTGCGCACCCAGGAGGGCAGCGACTTCCAGAGCTCAGCCATGTCCGTTCCTTCTCTCCCCTCGGGCCGGCCGCCCCTTCGGTGCCGCATCCCGCTTGCTTTCGGTACTTCGATCGTACGGGGGCCCCGAGGCCGGAACGAGGCCCAACGGCCCGGAGAGAACCCCGAGATCACCCCGACCCCGGCCCCCGGGGATGCCCCTGGGGACGCCCCGGGCCACCGGCCCCCGGAACGCGTCGGGCCTGCTCAGACCGGCCAGCGCTCACCGCGCCACGCGGCGTCCCAGAACATCCACTCGTAGCGCGAGGTGGTCGTGAAGTGCTCGACCACCCGGCGGCGCTCGGCGGGGGAGAGCTCCTCGCCGATCCGGTCCGCGAGCGCCAGCACCCGCCGCACCACCGACTGGAACGCCTCATCGCCGTAGGTGGCGATCCACGTGGCGTAGAGCGGGTCCGGCGAGCCCTGGGCGAGCAGCTCCCCGCCGACCCGGGCGTAGATCCAGTAGCAGGGCAGCACCGCGCCGAGCGCCTCCGCGAAGGAGCCGCCGTAGACGGTCGCGAGCAGGTAGCTGGTGTAAGCCCGGGTGGTGGGCAACACCGGTTCGCCGGCGGCCTGTTCGGCACTGGCGCCGAAGGCCGTCATGAACTCGGCGTGCATGCCCTGCTCGGCCGCGATCGCGCCGACCGCGTCGTCGGCGAACGCCCGCACGTCCTCCTCGCCGGGCGCCTTGGCGGCGCAGACGGCCAGCGCGCGGGCGTAGTCGCGCAGGTAGTGCGAGTCCTGCACGACGAAGTGGCGGAAGGCCTCGCGCGGCAGGGTGCCGTCGGTGAGGCCGCCGATGAAGGGGTGGGCCAGGATCTCGGCGTAGACCGGCTCGATGGCCGCCCAGAGCTCTTCGGTGAGACGCATACGGCCGACCCTAAGGCCTGCCGGTCAGTCCTCGGGAGGCGAGAAGACCACCAGGACGCGCAGCTCCTCCGTGACGTGGTGGAAGCGGTGCGGCGTCCCGGCCGGCACGTACACGACGGTGCCGCGCCCGACGGTCGCGGTCTCGCCGCCCACGGTCAGCTCGGCCCGGCCGCTGATCACCTGGTAGATCTCGTCCTGGTCGTGCGCGGTCTGCGGGTCGGTGGTGCCGGGGGAGAGCGCGTACAGCCCGGCGGACATCCGCGGTTCGTGCAGGAACCGCAGGTACGCGCCGTCGTTGGCCGCGCGTTCGGCGTCGAGTTCGTCCAGTCGGAACAGCTTCACCGGTGCCGTCTTCCCTTCTCCGTGCACCTCCGGGACCACGGGCATTCAACACCACCATGTCCGGCGGGAGCTTCCCTGCGGCCCCGGCGGCCTGCCAGGCTGGGCGCCATGAAGGGTTTCGTTCTCAAAACGCTGATCAACGCGGCGGCCATCTGGGTCGCCGCCTGGATCGTCACCGGCATCCAACTCACCGACGGCAACACCGACTGGCAGCACAAGACGATCACCGTGGTGGCCGTCGCGCTGGTCTTCGGCGTGGTGAACTGGCTGGTCAAGCCGGTCGTCAAGCTGTTCTCGTTCCCGCTGTTCATCCTGACCCTGGGCCTGATCACCTTCGTGATCAACGCCCTGATGCTGCTGCTGACCTCGTGGGCCTCGGGGCGGCTCAGCCTCGACTTCCACGTCACCGGCTTCGTGCCGGCGCTGCTCGGCTCGCTGATCATCAGCCTGGTCTCGTGGGGCCTGCACCTGGCCCTGGACGACGACTGAGCGACGACGGCCGGGCAGCGGCGCCCGCGCGATGACAGCCGGGCGACGACGACCGAGCGGGTCGGCCGCCGGCACCGTGGGAAGGGCCCGTACCCGGGTGGTCCACCGGGGACGGGCCCTCCCGCGTCCCCGGCCGCCCCGGGCCGCCGCGTCCCGAACGGATGCAGCCCGGCGGGTCGGCGTTTGGTCCCGGCCGGGCTGCGGCAGACTCCCGCACAACGCTCGCGCCCCGGAGGTGGCCATGGGTCCCGACAACCGCACCCCGCCACCCCGCCCGGTCGTCAAGCGCACCGCGCGGGCGATCCTGCTGGAGCTGGACCCTGCGGACCCGCACGGCCCGGCCAGCCTCGTCGTGATCCGCCGGGTCCGCCCCGGCTCCCCGCACCCGTACTGGATCACCCCCGGCGGCGGGGTGGAGCCCGGCGACCGGACGGTGGTCGAGGCCCTGCACCGCGAGGTGGACGAGGAGCTCGGCGGCAAGATCGTCGACGTCGTGCCCGCGTTCGTCGACACCATCAGCCACACGCACCACGACGACGGGACGCCGCTCCACCCGCACGGGGTCAAGGTGCAGCACTTCTTCGTGTGCCGGCTCGCCTCGATGGACCTCAGCCGCCGGCACGGCCCCGAGGTGGACGAGCCGAACGGCGAGTACGAGGTGGTCCGGCTGCCGTTCACGCGCGAGGGCGTCACCTCGGTCAACGTCGTCCCGCCCCGGCTGCGGGCCTACCTCGCGGCCAACATCGAGGGCATCCGCGCCCTGCTCGCCCCCGACCTGGGCTAACCCGCGGCCAGGTCCCCCACCAGGTCGTGCCGGATCCGCTCCACCGGGACCCCGGAGCGCACCAGCGCCCCGACACTCCGGCGGACCATCGCGGCGGGCCCGCTGAGCAGCGCCTCCCGGCCCGCCCACGGGCCGAACCGGCCGACCACCTCGGGGAGTTCACCGGCCAGCGCGCCCCCGGCGGGGCCGGCGCCGGAGACCACCGCGCGCACGGTGAGCCACGGGCACCGCCCGGCCAGTTCGCGCAGGCCGTCCAGCTCGTACAACTCGGCGGCGCGACGCGCCCCGTAGAACACGTCGACGCGCCGGCCGGGCACGCCGTGCTCGGCGACCTCCTCGACCACCGCCCGGATCGGTGCGATGCCGGTGCCGCCACCGAGGCAGAGCAGGTCGGTGCCGGAACCGTGGTCGACGGTCATCGCCCCGGCGGCCGGGCCGAGCCGCAGGACGTCCCCGGGCGCGGCGCGGTGGACGAGGGCGTTGCTCACCCAACCCGCCTGGACGGCCTTGACGTGGAAGGTCAGCAGCCCGTCCGGCCGGGGCGCCGAGGCGAACGAGTAGTGCCGCCACACCCGCGGCCACCAGGGCGTCTCCAGGCTCGTGTACTGCCCGGCGCGGAACGGGTAGGCCTGGTCGGGGCGGACGGTGATCACCGCGACGTCCCGGGTGCGGCGCTCGTGGCGCACCACCTCGCCGTGCCACCACGGCGGCGAGGTGCGGGCGGCCTCCTCGGCGGCCTCGATCATGATCGACGAGACCAGGCGGTAGACCCGGCGCCAGGCCAGCTCGGTCGCGGCGTCCCAGCGGCTGCCCGCGTACCTGGCCAGGGCCTGCACCAGGCACTCCCCGACCGGGCCGTAGTGGCCGGTCAGCGTGCCGTAGCGGCGGTGGCCGCGGCCGAGCGCGCCCAGGTGGGCGCGCAGGGCCTGCGGGTCGTCGGCGCCGCGGGCGGCGGCCAGCAGCGCGCGGAAGAGGCGGTCGCGCTGGACGTCCATGGCGGCCGGGAAGAGGGCGCGGACCTCGGGGTGGTGCAGGAAGATCAGCGCGTAGAAGTGTGCGGTGGCCCGGTCGGCGACGGGCTCGACGACCGCCAGGCTGGCCCGGATCAACTCGATGTCCCGTGCGGTGGGCGGAAGTTCGGCGGCCGAGCAGGTGCCGCTGCCGAGCGCGGCGGGCGCCGGGGCGCCGCCGGCGAGGGCCTGCACGGCCCAGGCGCGGCTCCAACTGTCGCCGGGTCCGGACCAGTTGAGGCTGGGTGCGTCGGCGAACAGCGGCCGGAACGGCGGGGCGGCGGGCGGCTCGACGGGCGGCGCGACGGGCTCGGGGAACGACGCTCCGGGGAAGTTCTGCTCCGGGAAGGCCTGTTCCGGGCCGGCCACCGCGGGAACGGCCGGCGGCCGCGCCGGTGGTTCCGGGATCGTCGGCCGCACCCGCCCGGTGACCAGGTCCGGCGCCACCGGCAGGACGGCCGTCGGCGCCGCCACGGGCGGGAGGTCGGGCGGGTCGAGCGGCATCGGGGGCGGCACGGGGGCCTCCGCCCGTCCGGCGGCCGGGTGGTCCAGGGGGAGTTCCGGCAGACCGGGGACGGAGGAGACCCCCGCCGAGCCGTGCCCGGTGCGGACCAGAAGTGTTCTGCGGGGCTTCACCGCAACGTTTCGAGTACCCAAGAGAATCGTTTCGCCTCCGGCCGGCCTACGCCACCACCTGGCTTGTCCCTGTTGACGCCTAGGCAGCGTGGCACGCCCGAAGTGCTCATCCGACAAATCACGCGAAGCCCGGACACCCGGCCCGGGGACGCGCTAGTCTCACTCGTTCCACGGTCGCCCTGAACGGCTCCCCCGTCCGCTCAGAGCGACCGTGGCTTCGAGAAGGGCCCGGTCAGAGCTGTCGCAGCAGCATCCCGGGCCGCTCCACACAGTCCGCGACGAACCGCAGGAACCCGCCCGCCGTGCCGCCGTCGCAGACCCGGTGGTCGAAGGTGAAGGACAGCTGCGTCACCTCGCGCACCGCCAACTGCCCCTCGTGCACCCACGGTTTGGCGACGATCCGGCCGACGCCGAGCATCGCCGCCTCGGGGTGGTTGAGGATCGGCGTGGAGCCGTCCACACCGAACACGCCGTAGTTGTTCAGCGTGAAGGTGCCACCGGTCAGTTCGGCCGGGGTCAGCGAACCGTTGCGGGCGGACTCGGTCAACCGGGCGAGCTCCTCGCCGAGTTGCTCGGTGGTCCGCGCGTGCGCGTCCCGCACCACCGGGACGACGAGCCCGCGCTCGCCCTGCGCGGCGAAGCCCAGGTGCACCGCCGCGTGCCGAATGATGCCCGAACCGTCCTCTGTCACACTGGAGTTGAGCTCGGGGAAGCGAGCCAGCGCGACCGTGCAGATCCGGGCGAGCAGCGCCAGCACGCTCACCTTCGGCCCCGGCGTGGCGTTCAACTGCCGCCGCAGCGACATCAGTTCGGTGGCGTCCGCGTCCACCCAGCAGGTCGCGGCGGGGATCTCCCGGTGGCTGCGGCTGAGCTTCTCCGCCACCGCCTTGCGCAGCCCTCGCAGCGGGACCACGCCCTCGGTCGCGGCGGCAGGGCCCGCGGCGGCGGGGGCCGCAGCGGCGACCGGAGCGGCGACCTTGGCCGCCACCGCCCGCTCGACGTCCGCCCGCATGATCAGCCCGTCCGGCCCACTGCCGGCGACCGCCGCGAGGTCGACCCCCTGTTCCCGGGCCAGCCGTCGCACCAGCGGCGAGATCACCGGCACCACGGCGGGCGCGGCGGGCACCGCAGCCACCGGAACGGGAGCGGGGGCGGGAGCAACAGGCGAGGGAACCCCCACCCGGCGCCGCCGTCCGCCCCGGGACTCCGCGACCCCGTACCCGACCAGCGGGCGCTCCACCTCGGCGGACGGCGCGGCGACGGGAGCATCCGTCGGCCCGTCCACGGCGGCCACCGCGACGGTGACCAGCGGCGCGCCCACGGCGACCTCCTCGCCCGGCTCGCCGTACCGCGCGGTGACCACCCCGCCGTACGGGCAGGGCACCTCCACCACGGCCTTGGCGGTCTCCACCTCCACCACCGGCTGGTCGACGGCGATCACCTCGCCGACCTCGACCATCCAGCGCACCACCTCCGCCCCGGTCAGTCCTTCACCGAGGTCGGGCAGGGTGAACTCGCGCACGACGGGCATCATCCTCAGTCCTCCCACTGCAGCCGGGCGACCGCGTCCAGGATCCGGTCCACCCCGGGGAGGTGGTGGTGCTCCAGCATCGGCGGCGGGTACGGGATGTCGAAGCCGGTCACCCGCAGCACGGGCGCGGCCAGGTGGTGGAAGCAGCGCTCGGTGACCCGGGCGGCGATCTCCGCGCCGGTGCCGCCGAAGCCGCTCGCCTCGTGCACCACGACGGCCCGGCCCACCGAACGCACCACGCGGGCCACCGTCTCGTCGTCGAACGGCACCAGGGTGCGCAGGTCCAGCACCGCGAGGTCCCAGCCCTCGGTCTTCGCCGCCTCGGCCGCCTCCAGGCAGACCGGCAGCGAGGGCCCGTAGGTGATCAGGACGGCCGAGGTGCCGGTGCGCCGCAGCACGGCCCGGCCGATCGGCTCGACCGGCGCGGTCGGGTCGAAGTCGGCCTTGCCCCAGTAGAGCCGCTTGGGCTCCAGGAAGACGACCGGGTCGTCCGAGGCGATCGAGGCGCGCAGCAGCCCGTAGGCGTCGGCCACCGTGCCGGGCGTGACGACGTGCAGGCCGGGCGTGCTGGTGTAGTACGCCTCGGAGGCGTCGCTGTGGTGCTCGACGCCACCGATGCCGCCGCCGTAGGGGATGCGGACGGTGATCGGCAGCGGGAGCCGGCCCGCCGTGCGGTTGCGCATCTTCGCGACGTGCGAGAACAACTGCTCCAGCGCCGGGTAGGCGAAGGCGTCGAACTGCATCTCGACGACCGGGCGCAGCCCGTACATCGCCATGCCGATCGCGGTGCCGAGGATGCCGGCCTCGGCCAGCGGGGTGTCCAGGCAGCGGTCCGGGCCGAACTCGGCGGTCAGGCCGTCGGTGATCCGGAAGACGCCGCCGAGCGCGCCGACGTCCTCGCCGAGCACGTGCACCGCCGGGTCGTCGCGCATGGCGTCCCGCAGCGCGGTGTTGAGCGCCTGCGCCATCGAGGCGGTGCGCGTCCCGGAGGTGTGCCGCGCATCGGCTCGACCAAGGGCGGGGGTGGGCGACGGGCGGGTGTTCATCAGTGCTGCACCTCGGCCTCGGCGGCCAGCTCGGCGGACAACTGGGCGGCCTGCTCGCGCAGTTGCGGAGTCGGCTCGGCGTAGACGTGGGCGAACAGCGCCATCGGGTCCAGTTCGGCGTCGGCGTGGAACTCGGACCGCATCCGGGCCGCCAGCGCCTCGGCCTCGTCGGCCGCCCGCCGGACCAGCTCGTCGTCCAGGACGCCGAGTTCGCGCATCGCGCGGTCCATCAGCAGGATCGGGTCGTGCTCGCGCCAGGCGGCGACCTCGTCGTCGGTGCGGTAGCGGGTGGCGTCGTCCGCGTTGGTGTGCGCGTCGATCCGGTAGGTCAGTGCCTCGACGAGGGTCGGGCCGCCGCCGGTGCGGGCCCGCTCGACGGCCTCGGCCAGCACGCCGTGCACGGCGGGCGCGTCGTTGCCGTCCACCAGGCGGCCCGGCATGCCGTAGCCGACGGCCTTGTGGGCCAGGCTGGGCGCGGCGGACTGCGCGGTGAGCGGGACGGAGATCGCGTAGCCGTTGTTCTGCACCAGGAAGACCACGGGGGCCCGCAGCACGGCGGCGAAGTTCAGCGCCTCGTGGAAGTCGCCCTCGCTGGTGCCGCCGTCGCCGAGCATGGCGAGCGCGACCACCGGCTCGCCGCGCAGCCGGGCGGCGTGCGCCAGGCCGACGGCGTGCGGGGCCTGGGTGGCGAGCGGGGTGCAGAGCGGGGCGGTGCGGGTGGCGACCGGGTCGTAGCCGGTGTGGGCGTTGCCGCGCAGGAGGGTCAGCGCCTCCAGCGGGTCGACGCCGCGGGAGACCACGGCGAGGGTGTCGCGGTAGCTGGGGAACAGCCAGTCCTGCTCGCCGAGCACCAGTGCGGCGGCGATCTGGCAGGCCTCCTGCCCGGCCGAGGCCGGGTAGACGGCGAGCCGGCCCTGCTTGGTCAGGGTGGTGGCCTGCTGGTTGTAGCGGCGGCCGATCACGAGCCGGCGGTAGAGCTCGCGCAGCAGGGCGGGGTCCTGCTTCTCGAGCGCGGGCGTGCCGAGCACGCGGACGGGGGAGGCGTCCGGCAACAGCGGGGCCGGGTCGGTGCGGGGGGCGGTGGCCCCGGGCATCCAGCCGGGTACCGCCGTGGGGTGTCTGTGGTCGAGAACGGTCATCTCGGGGCACCTCCGGGGGTGGTGGGGGCTCCCTACCGATTGTTCGGTCGTCTGTTCATCTTGACCAGAAGCGTGACAAGGTGGTGGACATTCGGCCCGAGCGGGGGTCGACTGGTGGCAGTGCGTCCAATCGGTGAGGGTGGGGGGTCATGTCGGCTGAACAGATGTCCAGACTCGACCGTGTCGACCGGTCGATCCTGCGGCTGCTGCAGCAGGACGGTCGCGCCTCGATCCGCTCGGTCGCCGAGCGGGTGCACGTCTCCCGGGCGAACGCGTACGCCCGGATCTCCAGGATGGTCGAGGACGGCGTCATCCGCGGCTTCACGGCCAGGGTCGACCACGAACGGGCCGGTCAGGGCGCGTCCGCGTACATCACACTGAAGATCGTCCAGAACTCCTGGCGCACGGTGCGGGAGCAGTTGCTGGAGCTGCCGGGCGTCGCGCACATCGCCCTCGTCGGCGGCGACTTCGACGTCCTCCTGCTGGTGCACACCGCCGACAACCACGCCCTGCGGGAGCTCGTGCTCAACCGCATCCAGTCCATCCCACAGGTGCTCGGTACACGAACGATGCTGGTGTTCGAGGAGACCGACCAAGTACCGCCGGACTAGGACGGGCCTGACGGGTCAGCGCGCACGGAGCCCGTCGAAGGCCAGGTGGACGACGGCGTCGGCCACGCCGTCGGCGGCCTTCAGGCCGGGGCGGTACCACTCGACGATCGAGTTGATCATGCCGAACAGCAGCCGGGTGGCCAGCCGCGGCTCGACGTCCGCCCGCAGCGAGCCGTCCGCGACGGCGGCCCGAAGCAGCTCCGCGACCTGGTGGTCGAACTCCCGGCGGCGCTCCAGCGCCCACTGCTCGGTGGCCGTGTTGCCGCGCACCCGCAGCAGCAGGGTGACGTACGGCAGCTCCTCCAGCAACACCTCGGCGGTGCGTCGCACCACGTGTTCCAGCCGCACCACGGCCGGGCCGGTGACCGCGGCCGGCTCGGCCAGGATCGCGAACAGCCCGTCCAGCGCCCGCCCGACCGCGAGCCGCAGCAGCTCCTCCTTGCCGCGGACGTGGTGGTAGATCGAGGACTTGGAGATCCCCGCGGCCCGCGAGAGGTCCTCCATCGAGGTGCCGTCGTACCCGCGCTCGTTGAACACGTCGACGGTCACGGCGAGCAGCGACTCGACGGTGTAGGCGGGACGCGTGGTGTGATCGGCCATCCTCCGAGTATCCCCGGCCCCGTCCGGCCGCACGCGATCGGGTCTCCGCCCCGTCACAGCCCCCGGGTTGGTCCGCACCAAGAGGATGGGCACAGGCCCTAGACTCTCCGGACGATCGTCCACGGCCAGCAGGATGGGTCCAGTCCGATGACCGCAATACCGGCAGTCGAGTCCGACGTGCCAGAGCAGCGCAACGCCGAACCGGCCGCACCCGTCGGCTGGCAGGAGCGCGCCCGCGCCCTGGCCGTCCGCTTCGGGCCCGCCGTGTGGTGCTACGCGGTGCTCAAGCTGATCGGCTTCACCGTCTTCATGAAGCTGCTGTCCTTCTCCGGGTCGTACGCCACGAAGCCCGCCCGCTTCGGCGGCGGCGCCAACCCGTGGGACGTCCTCGCCAGCTGGGACGGCTGGTGGTACCAGCAGGTGGCGCAGTTCGGATACCACCCGGCGCTGGTGCCGATCCCAGGCGGCCAGGTCGGCTTCGACATCGAGCAGAACTCGGCCGCGTTCTTCCCGCTCTACCCGGGCCTGATGCGGCTGACCTCGGACGTCACCGGCCTCGGCCTGTACGGCGCCGGGATGCTGGTGTCGGTGCTCGCCTCGCTGTTCGCCGCCGCCGGCATATTCGCCGTGGTGGACCGGCTGGCCGGGCCCCGCGCGGGCGTGATCGCGGCCGGCATCTGGGCCGTCGCCCCGGGTTCCGGCGCCGAGTGGGCGCTCTACTCCGACTCGACGTTCGTCGCGCTTGCGGCCTGGGCCTGCTACTGCGTGATGACCAGACAGTGGATCGCGGCCGGCGTGATCACCCTGGTGGCCGGCCTCAACCGCCCGACCGCGGCCGCCCTGATCGGCGCCGTCGGCCTGGCCGCGCTGGTCGAGCTGTGGCGGCGGGAAAGCGGTGTGCTGCGCCCGCTGGCGGCGATGCTGCTCGCCCCGCTGGGCCTGCTCGGCTACGTCGGCTGGGTGGGCTGGCGGACCGGCGAGTGGGGCGGCTACTTCCGCCTCCAGCACGACGCCTGGCTGCACTACTTCGACTGGGGACAGGGCACCTTCTACGCGATCCGCGGCGTGATGCTCGGCCGCAACGACTACCCCTTCGCGTTCGCCCTGCCGGACCTCTTCGCGACCCTGATCGTGCTGGCCCTGCCGGCCCTGGTCGTGCTGCTGGTCCGGCTGCGCCCGCCGCTGGTGCTCACCGCCTACACGCTCGCCACGATCGTCTCGGTGCTCGGCAGCCTGGGCATCTTCGGGAACGTCTCGCGCTACCTGCTGCCCGCGTTCCCGCTGTTCATCGCGCTCGCCGTCGGCATGCGCAAGCTGAGCTGGCCGGTGCTGGCGACGGTGCTGGGCACCGCGGCGGCGGCGTCCGGCTGGTACGCCGGGTACGTCATCTTCGAGCTCGGCGTGCCGTAGACCGCCCGTTTCCCTCCCGCCCGAAGGGGCGCGTCCGCCACGGACGCGCCCCTTCGCGCTCCTGCGGAACCGAATCCCCTCACCCCCTTGAGCCGACCGATCGTTCGGTTACTCTGTGACGTGTCCCGTCTTCCTCCCCGAGGCCCTCTGAGGAGCGAACAGATGTCCGCGGTCACCCACCCCCTCGTCAGCGAGCTGGTCGCGCGCCACCAGGCCACCCTGGACGCCGCGCTCGAAGCCGCCGCCAAGCGCGACTACTGGTCGCCCTACCCCGAGTTCCCGAAGGCGTACGGCGAGAGCGGCCCCGCGGACGGCAAGGCGGCGTTCGACGCGCTGCTCGGCGCCCCGTTCGCCCTCGACGGCCACCCCACCGACGGCGACCTGGTGGGCGGCGAGGCCTCCCCGTACGGCGTCGAGCTGGGCATCACCTACCCGCACGCCGGGCCGGACGCGCTGATCGCCGCGCTGAACGCCGCCCGCCCCGCCTGGGCCGCCGCGAGCCCGCTGGAGCGCGCCGCCGTCTGCCTGGAGATCCTGCACCGGATCAACGCCCGCTCGCACGAGTTCGCCCAGGCCGTCATGCACACCACCGGCCAGGCCTACGGCATGGCCTTCCAGGCCGGTGGCCCGCACGCCCAGGACCGCGGGTTGGAGGCCGTCGCCTACGCGTACGCCGAACAGACCCGGCTGCCCGAGCAGGCCGACTGGACCAAGCCGCAGGGCAAGCGCGAGCCACTGGTGATGAGCAAGGAGTTCACCGTCGTCCCGCGCGGCCTCGCGCTGCTGATCGGCTGCAACACCTTCCCCACCTGGAACGGCTACCCCGGCCTGTTCGCCTCGCTGGCCACCGGCAACCCGGTGCTCGTCAAGCCGCACCCGCGGGCCGTCCTGCCGCTCGCCCTGACCGTGAAGATCGCCCGCGAGGTGCTCGCCGAGGCCGGCTACGACGCCAACCTGGTCTGCCTGGCCGCCGAGCACGAGGGCGGCACCGTCGCCAAGGACCTCGCCGTCCGCCCCGAGATCCGGATCATCGACTACACCGGCTCCACCGCCTTCGGCGACTGGCTGGAGGAGAACGCCAAGCAGGCCCTGGTCTACACCGAGAAGGCCGGCGTCAACGCGGTCGTCATCGACTCCACCGACGACTACAAGGGCATGCTCGGCAACCTGGCCTTCGCGCTCTCGCTCTACAGCGGCCAGATGTGCACCACCCCGCAGAACGTGCTGATCCCGCGCGGCGGCATCGGCACCGACCAGGGCGACAAGTCCTTCGACCAGGTCGTCGCCGACCTCGCCGGCGCGATCGAGGGCCTGCTGTCCGACGACGCCCGCGCCGCCGCCATCCTCGGCGCCGTCGTCAACCCCGGTGTGCTCCAGCGCTCGGCCGCCGCGGCCGGCGGCGAGTACGGCGAACTCGCCCTCGCCCCGCGCGCGGTGGTCTGCGCCGAGTTCCCCGGCGCGACCCTGCGCTCCCCCGCCCTGGTCAAGCTCGACGCCGACAAGCCGGACGACCGCGCGGTCTTCCGCAGCGAGTGCTTCGGCCCGGTCTCCTTCGCCGTCGCCGTGGAGTCCACCACCGCCGCGGTCGAGCTGCTGCGCACCACCGTCCGCGAGAAGGGCGCGATGACGGCCACCGGCTACACCACGTCCCCCGAGGTCGAGGCCCTGCTGGTGGAGGCCGTCCTGGACGCCGGCGTCTCGCTCTCGCTCAACCTCACCGGCGGTGTCTTCCCCAACCAGACCGCCGCCTTCTCCGACCTGCACGGCACCGGCGCCAACCCGGCCGCCAACGCCGCCTACTGCGACGGCGCGTTCGTCGCCAGCCGGTTCCGCACGGTGGAGATCCGCCGGCAGGGCTGAGCCCCTCCTCCCTCCGGCACGTCACCGGGCCCCGGCGGTCACCACCGCCGGGGCCCGGCGGTTCACACCCCGCGCCCGGGCCGGGGATGATGGAGGCTGGAGGGACGCCGAACGACGCGTCCAACCGCCCTCCGACCACCGGGAGCTGACACATGACCGCGAAGCAGACCGTCACCGACGTCCTGATCGTCGGCGCCGGACCGACCGGCCTGCTGCTGGCCGGCGACCTCGCCGCCGCCGGCCTCGCCGTCACCCTCCTGGAGAAGCGCGGCGCCGAGTCCAACCTCACCCGGGCCTTCGCCGTGCACGCCCGCACGCTCGAGATGCTCGACGCCCGCGGCCTCGCCGACGACCTCATCGCCACCGGCCGGCCGCTCACCTCGCTGCGGATGTTCAACCGCTTCGGCGTCGAGCTCGGCAACCTGCCGACCCGCTTCCCGTTCGTCCTGATCACCCCGCAGTACAACGTCGAACGGCTGCTGCACGAGCGCGCGGTCGCGGCCGGCGCGACGATCGTGCGCGGCAGCGAGGTCACCGGCCTGCGGCAGGACGCCGAGGGCGTGACGCTGGAGACCGCCGACGGCACCACCCACCGCGCCCGCTACGCGGTCGGCACCGACGGCGTCCGCTCCACCGTCCGCGAACTGCTCGGCGTCCCGTTCCCCGGCGAGTCCGTGGTCGACTCCGTCGTGCTCGCCGACGTCCGGCTGGAGCGCGAGCCCGAGGACACCATCACCGTCGGCGCCGGCAGCGCGGGCTTCGCCTTCCTCGCCCCCTTCGGCGACGGCTACTACCGCGTCATCGCGTGGGACCGGGGCGAGCACCACCCCGACGGCGCCGCGCCCCCGCTGGAGCGGATCGCCGCCATCACCGAGGCCGCCATCGGCGAGGACTTCGGCATGCACGACGCCCGCTGGTCCTCCACGTTCCACAGTGACGAGCGCCAGGTGCCCAACTACCGCTCCGGCCGGGTCCTGCTGGCCGGCGACGCCGCGCACTGCCACTCGCCGGCCGGCGGCCAGGGCATGAACACCGGCCTCCAGGACGCCGCCAACCTCTCCTGGAAGCTCGCCGCCGTGCTGAACGGCCACGCCACCGACGCCCTGCTCGACAGCTACCAGACCGAGCGCCACCCGGTCGGCAAAATGGTCCTGCGCACCTCCGGCGCCCTGATCCGGCTCGCCCTCGCCGAGTCCGCGCCCACCCGCGCGCTGCGCGGCGCGCTCACGGCTCTCGGCGGCCACCTCGACCTGGTCACCGAGCGCGGCGCCCGGCTGGTCTCGGGCATCGACATCGCCTACCCCGCCCCGAAGGACGCCCACCCGCTGGTCGGCAAGCGCGTCCCGGACCTGCGGCTGACCGCGATCGAGAAGCCCCTCGACGGCGAGCCCGCCGCGCCCGAGCGGCTCTACGAGGCGCTGCGCGCCGGGCGGTTCGTCCTGGTCAGCAACGACGTCCAGAGCGCCGCCGCGCCGTGGGCCGACCGCCTCGTCACCGCCGCCCCCGCCGACCCGCACGGCAAGCTGCGCGACACCGTCCTGCTGATCCGCCCCGACGGCTACGCCGCCTGGGCGGCCGTCGACCCGGGCCACCGCGACGTCACCGAGGCCCTCACCGCCCACCTCGGCGCCCCGAGCGAAGCCTGACGGCCCGCGCTCTTCCCTCCCCCACGCAGTTCCCCGCACCCGGAAGGGCGCGGGGAACTGCGCGCGGCGGGGGGCGACCACCCGCGCCCGAGCGCCGGCAGCCCTCCGCCCCGCCCCGCACCGGTTCCCCTTCGGCCAGGAGCCCCCGCGTTAGCCCCTCGCCTTCACGTAGTGCCGGGCCGCCTTCGCCCGGTTCCCGCACACCGCCATCCGGCACCACCGCCGCCGCCCGTTCTGCGAGGCGTCGAAGAAGTGCAGGATGCAGGCGTCGTGCGCGCACTGCCGCACCCGGTGCGCTCCCTGCGCGACCAGCCCGAGGAAGTCGTCCACGGCGAGCCAGGCGGCCAGCCACCGCGGCTCGTCGACCTCGATCCGGTCCTGCGCGCCGCCCGCGCCGGCCGTCCGGCGGATCCGTCCGTGGGCGAGCACCTCGTCCAGCCCGGCCCGCGCCGCGTCGTCCAACTCCCCGCCCTCGCCGAGGGACCGCACCGCGTCCCCGAGCACCTCGCGGGCCCTGAGCACCGCGGCCAGCCCCGCCCCGTCGGCCTCGCAGCGCTCGCCGAGACCGGCGGAGGAGAGCCAGATCGCGTACCCGTCGGGCTCGCCGAGCAGGTCGTTGACGGGGGCGCCGGCCCAGCGCGTGTTGAGCAGGTCGAGCGCCAGCGGCTCGCCGATCAGCGGGCGGGGGTCCCTCGGGTCCGCCTTCACGTCAGTCATGGTTCTCCCTCGGCTCCCCGCGATTCTACGTCCGCCTCCGGAGCCCCAACTGGTGTGGACCATCGCCGGAATCACGATCATTCACTGTATGAAACACCTGGTGTCGACCCATTCCACACTTGACTGTTTTTTAGGAACGAATTGCCTGATCATGAGCCAATCCCAGGAGTTGTTCTGTCATGTTCTAGCCAGCGTTCTACCCCAGAGCGTCAAGTGCCCCTTGCCGGACCCCACATCCGGCCAGAGGAGGATCCGTTGCGCCCCCGCACCCTCGCCCTCGCGGCCGCCATAGCCGTGCTGCCGCTGACCGCCGTCTCGCTCGGCGTCACGACCGCGCAGGCCGCGTCCACCCCCCACGCCGCTCCCCGCATCGAGCTGCCGAACACCGTGAACCCCGCGGTGGCCCGCTCGGAGAAGAAGGGCGACGTGCCCGCCGAGCAGCAGATCTCGGTCGCCGTCAGCCTGAAGCTGCGCAACGCCGACGAGCTGGACCGCTTCCTCGCGGCGGTCACCACCCCGGGCACCCCGGAGTACGGCCACTACCTGACGCCGGAGCAGTTCAACCAGCGCTTCGGCCCGACCCAGGGCGCCGTCGACCAGGTCAAGGCCTACCTCGCCGGCCAGGGCCTGACGGTCACCGAGGTGAGCGCCAACCGCCAGGTCGTCAGCGCCCGCGGCACCAGTGACCAGGTCTCGCAGGCCTTCGGCACCCACGAGAGCGCCTACGTCGACCCGCAGCTGCAGCGCGCGTTCTACGCGAACGACGCCGCCGCCTCCGTCCCGGCCGACCTCGCCGACCTCGTCCAGGGCGTGCACGGCCTGGACAACCACGCGGTCCGCAAGAACCGCCTGGCGACCCCGCACGCGGTCACCCCGAACGCGGCCTCGTCCACCCCGAACGGCGTGGGCCCGGCCCAGTACGACGGCGCCTACAACCTGGACAAGACCGGCGCCGACGGCACCGGCGTCACCGTCGCCCTCTGGGAGTTCGACGGCTACACGTCCTCGGACCTGACCACCTACGACAGGCAGTACGGCCTCTCCGGCCCGGCCGTCTCCACGGTCTCGGTCGACGGCGCCAACTACGACTCCGCCCCCGGCCAGGGCCAGGGCGAGGTCGAGCTGGACAGCGAGATCGTCCGCGGCGCCGCCCCCAAGGCGACCCAGCTGATCTACGAGGCCCCGAACTCGGACCAGGGCGAGATCGACATGGCCAACAAGATCGTGGCCGACAACAGGGCCTCGGTCATCTCGATCTCGTGGGGCTCCTGCGAGCCGGACACCACGGCCGCCTCGATGACCGCCGTCGACAACGCCTTCAAGCAGGCCGCAGCGCAGGGCATCTCGATCTTCTCCGCCTCCGGCGACGACGGCTCGCGCGACTGCACCCGCTCGACCAGCGGCTCGACCGTCAAGGCCGTCGACTTCCCGGCCTCCAGCCCGCACCAGACCGGTGTCGGCGGCACCAACCTCAAGGTCTCCGGCAACGCCTACTCCTCGGAGAGCGCCTGGAGCACCGCGGGCGGCGGCGTGTCCACCGTCTTCAGCAAGCCGACCTGGCAGAGCGGCACCGGCGTCAGCGGCACCATGCGCACCGTCCCGGACGTCGCCTCCAACGCCGACCCGGCCAGCGGCTTCGCGATCTACACCGCCGGCGCCTGGCAGGTCTACGGCGGCACCAGCGCGGCCGCCCCGCTGTGGTCCGGCTACGCCGCCCAGTTCAACCAGAAGGCCAAGGCGGCCGGGCAGTCCGCCCTCGGCGAGGCCAGCCCGCGCCTGTACTCCGTCGCCAACAGCAGCACCTACGGCAGCACGTTCCACGACGTGAAGACCGGCTCGAACCAGGACTTCCCGGCCAAGACCGGCTACGACCAGGTCACCGGCTGGGGCTCCCCGGTCGCGGACGCCCTGACCACCGCCCTGCTCGGCGGCGGCGTCACCCCGACCCCGCCCCCGAGCGGCGGCTGCACCGCGGCCCAGCTGGTCGGCAACGGCGGCTTCGAGTCCGGCACCGCGGCCCCGTGGACGACGTCGAGCGGCGTGGTCGACAACAGCGGCTCGCAGCCGGCCCACAGCGGCAGCTGGAAGGCCTGGATGAACGGCTACGGCAGCACGCACACCGACACCGTGTCGCAGACCGTCTCGATCCCGGCCGGCTGCAAGTCCGCGTCGCTGACGTTCTGGCTGCACATCGACACCGCAGAGACCGGCAGCACCGCGTACGACACGCTGACCCTGCAGGCGAACTCGACCAAGCTGAAGACCTGGTCCAACGTGGACGCGGCCGCCGGCTACGTGCAGCGCACCGTCGACCTGACCTCCTTCGCCGGCCAGACCGTGACCCTCAAGTTCACCGGCACCGAGGACGGCTCGAACCAGACCAGCTTCGTGATCGACGACGTCGCCCTGAACATCGGCTGATCACCTTCTGGTAACCAAGACCCCGCCGGGGCGGCGCCGACAGGGCCCGCCCCGGCGGTGTGTTGTGGGTCACCACCTGGGACGATGCGTGTTTCCGCAATGTTTCAAGATCGCTAACCCTGTGGTTCACCTGCCGTGACCACTGTCATACGCACGACGGATGACGTAGCCTCTCGACCGTGCATAGGGTTCCCCAAAGCTCGGTGAAGCCGCTGGCGGCGCGCCCCGGCGCCGACCCGGTCCCGCCGAACTCACCTGGTGGGGAGGGTTACCGCATGGCCGCACAGCAGCCCCAGGACGCCGCGCGACTCCGGCTGGTCGAACAGCGCCCGGAGCGCACCGGTCCGCCCGCACTCGTGCCGGCACCGGCACCGGCGGCGATGCCGCCCGCCGGACCCCCGGCCACTGGCCGACCAGCCTCCACCGGCGGTTTCGCGGACACCCTGCACCTGGCGATCGAGGCCAGCGGCCTCAGCCTGGACCGGATCCGGGCCGCGCTCGCCCAACGCGGCGTCAGGGTCAGCGTCACGACGCTGAGTTACTGGCGGCGCGGCCGCAGCCAGCCCGAGCGGGCCAGCTCGCTGCGCGCCGTCCACCTGCTGGAGGAACTGCTCGGCCTGCCGCACAGCTCGCTGTCCTCGCTGCTCGGCCCGCCGCGCCCGCGCGGCCGCTGGGCCGCCGCCGCCAACACCTGCCACCTCGGGCTGGAGGACGTCTGGCCCGGCGAGCAGGAGATCGCCGACATCTTCACCGAGCTGGACGCCCCGTCGGCCGGCGAGCTGGAGCGGCTGAGCATCCACGACTCGTACTACGTCGACGCCCAGCGCCGCGGCAACCTGCTGCGGATGCGCCAGGTGGTGCGTGCCACCGTCGCCGGCGTCGGCCGCTGCCTGGTCGTGCACAAGGCCGACGAGGAGGCCACCGGCTGCCCCGAGATCACCTCCGTCCGACACGGCCGGCTGGGCCGCGTCCGCCGCCGCCCGGAGGCCGGGCTGACCGTCGGCGAGATCATGCTGGACCGCCCGCTCGGCCTGGGCGACAGCACGGTCTTCGAGTACGAGGTGGAGATCCCGCCCGGCGGCCCGACCCTGGAGTACAGCCGCCGCTTCGCGACCCAGGTGCGCGAGTACGTGCTCCAGGTGCACTTCGACCCCGCGGCCATCCCGGTGCACTGCGAGCGGTACGACCGCGACCCGGGCGAGGACGTCGACAGCCGCCGCGAGCAGCTGTGGATCGGCGCCTCCGCGAGCGCCCACGTGCTCGCCCCGGACCAGCAGCCGGGCCACATCGGCATCCGGTGGGAGTGGGAGTAGCCGCCCCGCGGCTCCCGCTCCACTCCTTCCCGTTCCCCCGCTCCACCCCGCCCGGTTCCGACCCGCTTCACGCCCGGGATCCCGCAGCGCCGTCACGGCGCCGTGCGGTCGCGCCCCCGCGCCGCCATCACCTAACCCCTTCATGACCTGATACCGGTTGACGCTCCATCACCTAACCATTAACTTCATGAGTACCGGTTAGGCAAGAGCCCTTCCGGACCACCCAGCCACGGGAGCGTCCAGGCATGTCCAGCCCCGCCCTGATCCACACCCTGAAGACCGGCCACGTCGGCCTCAACGTCACCGACCTGGAGCGCTCGATCGCGTTCTACCGCGCCGCCCTCGGCGTCCAGGTGACGCACGAAGGCACCGACACCGAGCGCCGCTACGCCCTGATGGGCCGTGACGGCCGCCTGGTGGTGACCCTCTGGCAGCAGAGCACCGGCACCTTCGCCACCGCCTCCCCCGGCCTGCACCACCTCTCCTTCGAGGTCGAAACGCTCGACGAGGTCCGCGCCACCGAACGCCAACTGAGCGAGCTAGGCGCCGAGTTCGCCTACGACGGGGTCGTCCCGCACGGCGAGGGCTCGGACTCCGGCGGCATCTTCTTCACCGACCCGGACGGCATCCGGCTGGAGATCTACGCCCGCACCGGAGTCGCCGCGACGGGCGCCGCGGCCCCCACGGCGGACGCCCCGACCTGCGGCTTCTTCTAGGCCGGAGGCCGCCGTGACCACCCCCGTCACGCCCTACCACCGCGGTGAGCTGGCCGCCCAGGCGCTGGCCGGCGTGCGGGAGCGCGCCGACCACGCCGGCCGGGCGATCCGCGACACCATCCCGCCGGTCGCCGCCCGCTTCCTCAGCGAGCGCCGCACGCTCGTGGTCGGCGCCGCCGACCCGGACGGCCGGGTCTGGGCCACCCAGCTCGCCGGTTCCCCGGGCTTCCTCCAGGCCGGCGACGAACGGACCATGACCGTCGCCGCCCGTCCCGCCGAGGACGACCCGCTGGCCGCCGCCCTGGCCGGCCCCGCCCGGGTCGGCACCATCGCCCTCGACCCGGCCGGGCGGCGCCGGATGCGGCTCAACGGCCGCTCGGTGCCGGACCGCCGGGGCGGCCTGGTGATCACCGCCGACCAGGTCGTCTCCAACTGCCCGAAGTACATCCAGCGCCGCACCCCGCTCGACCGCCCGGCCGCCGGCGCTCCGCGCGCGGTGTCCACCGGGCCGGCCCTCTCCACCGCGCAGCGACTGACCGCCACCACCGCCGACACGTTCTTCGTCGCCACCGTCGGCCCGGACGGCGGCGTGGACGCGTCCCACCGCGGCGGCTTCCCCGGCTTCCTGCGGGCCGACGGACCCGACCGGCTGGTCTGGCCCGAGTACCAGGGCAACAGCATGTTCATGACGCTCGGGAACCTGGAGCTCGATCCGCGGGCCGGCCTCCTCCTGCCCGACTGGGAGACCGGCGGCGCCCTGCTCGTCACCGGCGAGGCCCGCACCGACTGGTCCGCCGGTGCCCGCGCAGGTGTGCCGGGTGCCCAGCGGATGGTCGAACTGGCCGTCACCGGCGTCGTCGAACTCGCCGACGCCACCCCGCTGGCCTGGACCGAGCCCGAGTACTCCCCGGCCAACCCGCACCCCGCCGGCTAGCCGACCCGCCATCAGCGCCGGCGCCGGCACTACCGGCTCCCCACCGCCCCCGCCACGCCCAGGCCGCCGAACGGCCGTCACCCGCGCGGCCCAACCCGCCGCGCAGCCGCCCGTCCGCTTTGGGACCTTGGTCCCGGTACCACGCGGAACCGGCCCCGGAAGGTCAGTCCTGCCACGCCGTCAGACCGACCAGGAAGAGGTGGACCATGACCGGCGCCGACCGCCCCTCCCCGCTGCTGGAGTTCGTCGAGGTCGAACCCGGCGACGACTGCATATGCGGCGGCTGCAACGCCCGCCGCCGCGCCCGGCTGCACGCCGCCCCGGTCCACGAGGGCGGGCACGCCGCGGCCCGCAGCATCCGCCGCCGGGCGGCCGTCCTGGTCGCCGCCGTCGGCACCGCCATGGGCGGCGGCGCGGCCGCGGCCACCGCGGCCGTCGCCGCCCCCGCGCCCAACCCGGGCGGCGGCAGCAGCGCCACCCCGCAGAACCCGCAGGGCGACGTCAGCAGCCTCTACGGCGAGGACGACGGCGGCACCGACACCGCCCCGCGCACCGTCGCCCAGCCGGTGACGAGGGCCCAGATCATCCAGCGCGCCCAGAGCTGGGTCGACCAGCGGGTGCCGTACAGCATGGGCCGCTACTGGTCGGACGGTTACCGCCAGGACTGCTCCGGCTTCGTCTCGATGGCCTGGGGCCTGAACAGCAGCCAGACCACCTGGACCCTGCCGAACTTCGCCGAGCGGATCGGCAAGACCGACCTCCAGCCCGGCGACGTCCTGATCTACAACAACTCCGCCAGCCCGCAGGCAGGTTCGCACGCGACGATCTTCGGCGGCTGGACCGACTCCACCCGCACCCGCTACATCGCCTACGAGCAGACCTCCCCCGGCACGACGAAGCGCAGCACGCCGTACGCGTACTGGAACAACTCCGGCGCGTACCTCCCGTACCGCTACACCGGCCTCTCCGGCGCCGCCAGCAGCGACGGCGTGCCGGCCACGGCCTTCCCCGGCGCCGACAAGTTCGGCCCCGGCGCGAACAACGCGTACGTCACCAGGCTCGGCCAGATGCTCGTGCAGCGCGGCGGCGCGCGGTTCTACGCCGAGGGCCCGGGCCCGCAGTGGGGCGAGGCCGACCGCAGGGCCACCCAGGCCTTCCAGCTCGCCCAGGGCTGGCGCGGCGGCGAGGCCGACGGCCTCCCGGGCAAGGACACGTGGGACTACCTGGTCAACGGCAAGGGCCGGAACATCGACGCCGGCACCCCGCTGCCGCCCCCGCCCCCGCCCTCGAGCGGCGCACCCGCCTACCCGGGCGCCGACGCGTTCGGACCGGGCGCGAACAACGACTACGTCCGACAGCTCGGCGAACAGCTCGTCCGCAAGGGCTACGGCGGCGCCTACACGGTCGGCCCCGGGCCGCAGTGGGGCGAGAGCGACCGCGCCAACGTCCAGTCCTTCCAGCAGGCCCAGGGCTGGAGCGGCACCGACGCCGACGGCATCCCGGGACCGGAGACGTGGCGGCTGCTGTTCTCCTGACCCCTCGCCTACGGCCGGTCCGGCTCCGCTGCCGGCGCCGACGTGGACGACATCCAGTGGAAGAGCCCCATCGCGACGCTCGTCGCGAGGTTGAAACTGGACACCCCCGGCTGCATCGGCACCGCGACCAGGTGGTCCGCGCGCGCCTTGAGCTCCGCCGAGACGCCGTGCCGCTCGGTGCCGAACGCCAGCAGTGCGTCGTCCGGGAACGCCAGCGTGCGGATGTCCGCGCCCTCCGGGTCCAGCACATAGAGGGGCCCGGCGGGCAGCTCCGGCAGGGCCAGCCGCTCGACCGCGGTCGCGAAGTGCAGGCCGGCGCTGCCGCGCACGACGGTCGGGTGCCAGGGGTCGAGGTCGCCGGTGGTGACGACCCCGGTGGCGCCGAAGCCCGCCGCGAGCCGGATCACCGCGCCGACGTTGCCCAGGTTGCGCGGGTTCTCCAGCAGCACGACCGGCGCGCGGCGGGGCCGGTGCCCGAGCGCGGCCCGGTTCGCCGCGGCGGACGGCCGCACCGCCAGCGCGATCACCCCGGTCGGGTGCGGCCGGGGCGCCAGCATGCGCAGCGCGGCCTGCGGCACCTCCACCGCGAGCGCGGCCAGCGCCGGCCCGACGTCCTCGGCCAGCTCGGCGGCGAGCGCCAGCAGCGCGGCCCGGTCGGCGGTCAGCACCTGCCGCACCTGCCCGCCGAAGCGGAGCGCGTGCTTCAGCGGGTGAAACCCGTCCAGCAGCACCGTCCCCGGCTCCCGCTCCACCGCCCGCCAGCCACGCACCACGTCATCGTCCATGGCGCTCATGCTTCCATCCCGCCGTCCGTCGGCTCACCCCGAACGTCCTCGCGCCCCCGCAAAGCCCGCTCCAGATCCTTCAACGCCTGCGTCAGCAACCGCACCCCCGCCCACAGCACCTCCCGCTGCACCCCCTCCGGAACCTCCGCCAGCCGTTTCTCCAACTGCGCCTGCGCCCCCCGCACCGCTCCGAAGTCCACCGGCCGCCCGGTCAGCAGCGCCGCCGCCGCGATCGCCGTCCCGAGCCGCAGCTCCTCCGCGAACGCGGCCGCCCCCGGCACCGGTTCGGCGTCGGCCGCAGGCAGGTGGGCCTCCAGCACGACGGCGGCCCGCCCGAGGCGCCCGACCGCCGCCCTGGCCCGGTCGATCCGGCGCCGGCTCACCCCGGGCAGTCCGGACGCGTGCCGGCCCGGTTCGGCGTCGGCCCGTTCCATCGCCTGGAGCAGTTCGGAGCGCGCCTCCCGGGAGTCCAGCAGCGCCGTCCGCACCTCCCGTCCGCGCGGCGCCGCCGGGTCCTCGTAGCCGTCGATCACCGCCGCCGCGTACCGCCCGGCGGCGGCCAGCCACTCCGCGAGCCGCTCGCCGAGCCGGGCGGTCTGCCAGGTCGGGAAGAGCGCGTACGTGACGAGCGCGACGGATCCGCCGAGCAGGGTCAGCCCGACCCGTTCGAAGGCGGTGGTGAGCGGATCGCCCTGCTGGAGGCCCAGCAGGAAGACGACGTACGACGAGATGCCGACGGTCATCAGCGCGTACCCGGTCCGCAGCGTCAGGTAGGCCCCGCCGACGCAGAGCACCGCCAGCGCCGCGAGCACCCACTCGCCCGGGTGCGCCAGCTGGACGACGAGGGTCGAGACGGCGACGCCGACGACCGTCCCGGCGAGCCGGGCGACACCCCGGCTGTAGGTCTGGGCGAAGTCGGGCCGCATGACCATCGCGGCGGTCATCGGCGCCCAGTACCCGTGCTGGAACCCGGCGGCCCGCGCCAGCAGGTACGCGGCCGTGACGACCCCGGTGAGCCGGACGGCGTGCTGGAACACCGCCGAGCGCGGCCGGGCCTGGCGCCGCACCGCCCGCAGCGCGGCGGGCAGCGTCCGGAACAGCGGCGGTTTGTGCAGCGCGCCGCCGGCCCCGACGACGGGCATCGTCACGGTGTCCACGTCCCCGCGGTCCAGCGTGTCGGCGGCCTTGCGCAACAAACCGCCGAGCCGCCGGGCCGAGCGCTTGGCCGCGCCCTGCAACCGCCCGCCCGCCACGGACGGGTCCGCCGGGGCGGCCGACCCGGTCGGGGGCGGTACGGCCGGGGCGACCAGCGCGTAGACGGGCGCGGTGCGGGGGAGCCGGACGGGGTCGCCGGTCCTGATGGCCCGGGCGAGGGCGTCCATCGCCTCGGCGGACGCGGCGAGGACCTCCCGGGCGCGGTCGCGCTGCGGCCCCTCCCCGGGTGCGCCGACCTTCGGGTCGGCGAGCGCGGCGAGGGTGGGGCGGATGCGTTCGGCGATGCCGCGCAGGCCGCGCAGTTCGGGTGGCCGGTGGCGGTCCTGCCAGGGGGTGAGGGCGGCGGCGTGCCGGGCCGTCATGAACGGCGCCGGGTCGACGTGTGCGGTCGGGTCCTGCCGCAACCGCCGGGCGTAGTCGCCGAGTTCGGCGTAGGTGTCGGCGAGGGCCGCCCGCTGGGCGGTCCAACTGCCGATCGGCCACAGGGTGATGACGGCGGCCTGGACGACCCCGCCGAGGGCGGCGACGAGTCCGTGGCCGAGCGCGGCGAGCACGCCGACCGGGAGCTGGACGACGATCAGCATCACCGAGACGGTGTTGGCCGCGACCACCCCGGCGGTCGGCCCGATCGCCCAGGCGAGTCCGGCGCCGAAGGCCCACACCGCGAGCAGCGCCGGGAACAGCCCGAAGACGCCGACCGCCAGGTAGCCGAGGAAGGTACTGGTGCCGAGTCCGATCCCGGCCGCGACGGCGAGGCTGGCCCGGGGCCGGAAGCTGCGCTGGAAGGTGGCCGTCCCGGCGATGAACGCGCCCATCGCGGCCGAGGTCGCGAGCGAGGGCCCGCCGAGCGCGAGGGTCGGGAACAAAACGAGCCCCACGGCGACGGCCCCGCGCGCCGCCCGTTTGGGGTCGGTCAGCGTCCGGTCGAGGGTGAGTCCGGTTCGCGCGGTGTCACGTAGCGCGGCAAACCAGGACATAGCGCCATCCTAGTGGGGCCCGTCCGCTCCCACTGGCCCCCGCTCCCGCCCGGCCGCACCGCCCCGCCGGATCGGCCGCAGCCGCCGTGCCCGCCGCTCGACCCACCGGAGCGCGGCGGTCGGCAGGAACACCGCGTCCGCCGCGACCATCGCGAGCGAGAACACGGGCAGTCCGAGCACCACCGCGATCCCGAGGTGCTCGGCCATCATGATCGCCAGCAGGACGTTCTTGACCCGCCGGTCGAGCAGCGTGAACGGGAACGCGACCTGCACGATCACCGTGCCGTACGAGATCAGGAACACCGGCACCAGCGCCGAGCCGACCAGCGCCGACAGCGCCGGCCAGGGCGTGAAGTAGTCCAGGTGGAGCGGGTAGTACAGCGCGGTGCCGTCCTGCCAGCGCGTGCCCTGCACCTTGTACCAGCCGGCCGTCGCGTAGATCAGCACCACCTCGGCGGCGATGACCAGCATCGCGCAGTTGTGCACCGTGTTCGCGAGTCCGTCGAGCACCGCCCGCAGCTCGCCCCGCGGCCGCAGCCGGCCGAGCGCCCACCAGAGCCCGGCCACCGCCCAGAGCCCCCAGAACAGCGGGGCCCACCCGACGTACGGGAACGCGGCGGAGGTCCAGGTCAGGCTGTCGCCGGAGAAGTCCCCGAGCTGACAGACCGCCAGCACGGCCCCGAGGACGGCCCAGAGCACGACGCCGCCCCACCCCGGACGGCCCCGGCGGGCGTCCAGCGACCACACCTCGGCGCAGCGGGTGAAGACCAGGTAGAGGGCCATCAGGTGGACGACGTTGTCGCCGCCGTCACCGAGGAAGACGTCCCGGTTCTGCAGCGACAGCACGGTGACCATGAACAGCACCGTGCTCGCCCGGGTCCGCCAGCCGAGCACCACCGCGAGGGCGGCGAGCACCGCCAGGTGGTAGACCGCCTCGAACCAGAGCCGCCCGTCGAACCACGGCAGCACGGTGAAGGCCCCGTTGTCGGCGAGGAGCTGCCGGGCGAGGTCCATCGACCAAGGCGACCGGTCGCCGTAGAGCACCCGCCGGTTCGGCCACTCGCGCAGCAGGTAGGCGAGCCAGACCAGCCCGAAGCCGATCCGCACCACCGCCGCCTGGTGCCGGCCGAACACCCGCCCGGTGAACGCCTCCAGTGCCCGGCCGGCGAGCACGAGCGGGCCCGGCGCGGTCGGCGCGGTCGGCGCGGTCGGCGCGGTCACCGGACTGGGCCCGGGGACGGACACGACCTGGTGCCCGCCCTGGCGCGGGATCCCGTCCAACCGCGGCTGTTCGACCCCGTCCGGAGAGACCTCCCCCGGCGAGACCCCCGGCTGCGACACCTCGTTCACCCGAGCCCCCGGTAGTCCTCGTCGCCCACCGGCCACCACGGCAGCTCCCGCGCCTTCGGATCGGCCGGTGGCGCCTCCCCGCTCCAGGACGGCGGCGGGACGGTCACCGTGGTCACCCGGAACTGGATCTCCAGGATCCGCTCGCCCTCCACGCCGCGGCCGATCCGCTGGAGCGCGATGCGCTTCAGGTACTCCTCGGCGAGCTTGCCGCGGCTGTTGGTCAGCGTCTCGTCCTGCGGGTTGTGCGAGCCGTCGTAGAAGTCCCAGGCCCGGCGCAGCAGGTTCTGGTCGACGTGGCTGGGCGCCGGGTTGCCCCTTATCGCGGCGATGTCCCGGGCGGTCAGCCCGACCCAGTCGCGGGTCACGGTGGCGCCGCCGTCGGCGACGGTGCGCACCCGGGCGTCCAGGCTGACGTTCTGCTGGAGCGGGTTGGGCGCGAAGAGCTTCCAGTTCTGCTCGAACTCGGGGTAGACCACCCCGTCGAGCTGCTCCCGGTACTCCCGGGACACCGTGTTGGCGGGCGCGACGTGCAGGAACACCGCGCCGAGGAACAGTCCCGTGCCGGCGAGCAGCACCACGGCGGCCAGGCCCAGCACCAGCTGCCCGGGGCGCGACCGGGGCGGGCCGCCGGCCGGTGTGTCCGTGCTGTCGGCCATGCGCACTCCCCCTGCCGGACGGGCGCCGCCGGGCCCGTCCCGGGTCGGTCGCGCGCCCATCCTGCCCTACCGGGCCGAAGGGTGCGTACGGGTCGCAGCGGGTCTCAGAGGACGTAGGCGTCCTGGCCGGTGCTGCTGACCATGGGACGGCCCGCGCCCTCCCAGGCGTACATGCCGCCGTCCACGTTCACCGCGTCCCGGCCCTGCTGCACCAGGTACTGGACGACCTGTGCCGAGCGGCCGCCGACACGGCACAGCACGTACAGCTTGTCGTCCGGCAGCTCGCCGAGCCGGGCGATGACCTGCCCGAGCGGGATGTGCAGCGCGCCGTCCACGTGGCCCGCGTCCCACTCGTCCTGCTCGCGGACGTCCAGGAGCACGGCGTCGGCGGGCACGGAGGCGGCGTCGGCGGAGGGGATCTGCGGGAACATCGTGTGGGTCTCCTGGGGATCGATCGGGTCCGTGCCATTGTCGCCCACCGGGGGCCGGTGGTCGCCGAGCAGCCGGGCCAGCTCGGCCTGCCGGCCCGCGGCCTTGGCCAGCAGCTCCTCGGCGAGCTGCTCCAGCAACCCGTCCGGGTCCTGCGGCGCGAGCGCGAGGAGCTGCCCCATCGGGGTGCGCTCCAGCCGGACCTGCTCGGCGGCGGTCTCGGCGATCTTCGCGGTGAGCCATTCCAACCGGCGGCGCAGCCACTCCAGCCGGTCCGGCGCGTCCGGTGCGGGGGCCGCCTCGGGCGCGGTGGACCACTCGGCGGCCAGGCCCGCCAGCGCGCCGGCGTCGCCGAAGGCGTAGGCCTCGTTGACCCGGACGAGGAACGCCGCCCGGCGCTCCTGCTCGGCCGGGTCGGTGGTGAGGTCCGGGTGGGCACGGCGCACGAGGTCGCGGTAGATCCGCTGGGCCTCCCGCCCGGGGCGGACCTTGGCCGGTGCGGCGGGCGGCGGCGGGACGGCCTCCTCCTCGCCGCCGCGCTCCTCGCGGACCGCCTGGACGGAGTCGAACAGCGCGTCCAGGTCGGGGAGTTCCTCCACCTGCTGCCGGGCCTCGGCCGCCCGCCGGACGTCGTCGGGGTGCCCGGTCGTGGCCGCGACGGCCTCGGCGACCAGGGCGTCCAGCTCGTCGAGCCGGGCGTACAGCGGGCCGAGCAGCTGATGGTGGATCAGCGCGAAGTTGTCGATCTCGACCCGCAGCGTCTGCACGTCGACGTCCATGCTCAGCAAGGCCAGTTCGGCGGCGGCGACCCGCTCCTCCAGCTCCTGCTGCTCCGGGTCCGTCCAGCGGACGGGGATCTGCGCGGTCACTTCTCGCCTCTGTCTCGTCCTGCCGTGCTCTGCCGTCGGCCGGGCCGCGCCGAACGCACGGGTCCCGGCGGCCCGGCCTGCCACCCTACCCCTGCGCGGGAAGCGTCAACCGGGCGGAAGGGGGGTACGAACCGGCGCGAGGCAGGCGGCGTGCAACCGATCCTGATGAATCTCCCCGTTTCGCTATCGAGCCCGGCCCGGTCCGTGCTTCGCTGGTATCCGCACAGCGTGCCTTCCTCCACGAGACGGCCGCCTCCAGGCGCGGCGGCCAGGCGGGAGCAGACCGAATCCATGGTGGACGAGCCCAACTCCACACCGCGTCCGACGGGCGCCGAGGCCGTTCCGGGAGGCCACCCGGCGGGCGTCGCCGCCCTGGTCCGGCTCGCCCTCGTCCTGGTCGACCGGGCCGGACGGATCGCCCAGTGGAGCCGGGCCGCCGAGGAGCTCTTCGGCCACCGCGCCGAGGTCGCCCGCGACCGCCCCGCCTCCGGCCTGCTGCCCGCCGTGGAGCCCCGCGCCGCCGGCACGACCTGCGCCCGGCGCCGCTGCGACGCGCTCGACACCCTGGCCGCACTCACCGCCGACGGCAACCCCTGGGCCGGTCAGATGCCCGTCACCGACCGCGAGGACCACCTGCGCGACGTGCTGTGGTGGGCCTACCCGCTGCCCGGCCCGTCCGACGGCCTACTCGCCCTGGCCGCCGACGCCCGCCCGCTGCGCACCTCGGGCCCGCGCCTCGCGCTGGGGGAGCGGCTGCTGCCGTTCGCGCCCGCCCCCGCCGCCCGGGGCGGCTTCCACGGGCTGGTCGCCGCGCTCACCCCGCCCGGCGGAGCGGTGCCCCCGGCGCTGGCCCGGCTCCTGCCCGACGCCCACCGGGCACCGCTGCTGGCGGCCCTGGAGCTCGCCGGCCTGCCCGCCCTGCGGCTGGACGCCACCACCGTGCTCCCCCTGCTGCCCTCCGACCCGCAGTGCGGCACCGCACACGCCGCCGCCGGGATCGGCCGCCGCTACCCCACCGCCCAGCAGCGCGCCGCCCGGGTCGGCCCGCCGCCGCAGCCCGAGCAGGCCGCCGCGTCGCGGACCGTCCGCGGCCGCCCGACGGGCCCGCTGCCCGGTCCGCGCGAGTGCGCCGAACGGCCCGCCGGCAGGTCGGCCGCCCTGTCCGTCCCGTCCCCCACCGGAGGAGGCGCCGCCATCGAGCCGGCCGCCGTCGAATCGTCCGCCAACGGCCACCAGGCCCTCGCCCCGGCCACGGCCGGGCGGCGCGCCCGCGGCGACCAGTCCCCGGGCGGCACCCCGCCCGCCGTCCCGGCCCCCGGCGGCGCCGACGGTCCGCCCCACGGCGGCGGCCGCCTCGGCACGTTCCTGACCAACGGCCACGCCGGCGAGCAGCTGGCCCTGCTCAACGAGGTCGGCGGCAAGGTCGGCACCACCCTGGACCTCGGCTTCACCGCCCACGAGCTCTGCCAGGTGCTCGTCCCCCGGGTCGCCGACTTCGCCTGCGTGGACCTCGTGGACGGTCTGATCTCCGACTCCGAGCTGCCCGCCGCCCGGCCGGACGACGACACGATGCTCCGCCGGGTCGCCCTGGTCTACAACGAGACCGGCGGCGCCTGGGACCACGTCCTGTCCGAGGGCGCGCTGGTCAGCATGCCCCGCCGCACCCCGCCCGGGATGGCCCTCCAGCTGAACCAGCCCGTCCTGGTCCCGGTGGTCAGCGCGGACGTCGCGGTCGACTACGCCATAGCGCTCGGCGGCGTCCGGCTGGCCCCGGTGGTCTCCGGCCGCTCGATGCTGGTCGTCCCGCTCTCCGCCCGGGGCACCGTGCTCGGCATCCTCAAGCTGCTCCGGCTGCCCGACCGCACCCCCTTCGACGAGAGCGACGCCGCGACCCTCAAGGAGCTGGCCGTCCGCGCCGCCCTGTCCCTCGACAACGCCAGGCTGCACCGCGCCGAGGCCCGGGTCGCCACCACCCTGCAGCGCTCGATGATCCCGACCCGCCCGCCGCAGATCCCCGGCGTGCAGATCGCCCACCGCTACCTGCCCGGCGACCCGAAGGCCGAGGTCGGCGGGGACTGGTTCGACGCCATCCAACTGCCCGGCAGCCGGGTCGCCCTGGTGGTCGGCGACGTGATGGGCCACGGCCTGCACTCGGCCGCCGCGATGGGCCGCTTCCGCACCGCCATGCAGACCCTCGCCGCGCTCGACCTGCCGCCCGGCCAGCTGCTGCGCCACCTCGACAACCTGGCCCACAAGCTCGGCGACGACCACCTCGCCACCTGCCTGTACGCGGTCTACGACCCGATCAACCGGACCTGCGAGCTGGCCAGTGCCGGCCACGTCCCGCCGGTCCTGGTGCACCCGGACGGCAGCGGCGAGCTGCTGGAGATCCCGGCCGGCGCGCCGATCGGGGTCGGCGGGGTGCCGTTCGTCGCCAAGACCATCGACGTGTCGGACGGCTCGATGCTGGTGCTGTGCACCGACGGCCTGGTCGAGGTGCGGGGCGGCGACATAGGAGCGGGCCTGGCCGCGCTCTGCGGCAACCTGATCGACCCGCGGCAGAGCCCCGAGCAGGCCTGCGACGTGGTGCTGGAGCGCCTGCACTCGGACGACCGCAAGGACGACGTCGCCCTCCTGGTGGCCCGCTTCGACGGGGTCGCCCCGTCCGAAGTGGCCACCTGGGACCTCACCGTCGACCACCGCGAGGTGCGCCGGGCCCGCGCCCTGGTCCGCGAGCAGCTGGCCGCCTGGCACCTGGAGGCGCTCAGCGACACCACCGAACTGCTGGTCAGCGAGCTGGTCACGAACGCCGTCCGGGTGGCCCGGGACCGGGTCCGGCTGCAGCTGATCCGGGTGGACAAGCTCCTGGTCGAGGTCAGCGACGACAACCACAACCTGCCCTCGCTGGAACCCGCCGAGCAACTCGGCGAGACCGGCCGCGGCCTCACCCTGGTGACCAAGCTCGCCGAGCGCTGGGGCACCGCCCGCAAGGCGGTCGGCAAGGTCGTCTGGTTCGAGCTCCCGCTGCCCCACGGCCCCCGGAAAGCCTGAGCGGCCGGGTACCGGGCGCGCTGCCCGGTACCCGGCCGCTCGGGCCGCAAGCCCGGTCCTACGGAACTACGGAATGACGGCACCCGCCGAGGTCCGCCGCCGGGCCTCCACCGCGACCTCGCGGGAGGCCGCCGTGGCCACCGAGGTGGCGGCCCCGACCCCGGCCAGCACCCGCGGCCAGAAGTCGCCGAACACCTCGACCGAGACGGCGATCAGCAGCGCGGTGATCACCGCGACGACGTGCTCCAGACCGGCCAGGTTCGGCAGGACGACCGCCTCGCCGACCATCAGGACCACCACCAGTGCGGCGGTCAACCAGGCCCGGCAGCGGAAGGCGATGCAGATCGCCAGCGCCACCACCGCGGCCGACGGCCCGGTGTCCCGCACGTAGGCGACCCACTTCGGGAAGCCGAACAGGTGCTCCGGCCCGATCGCCACCCCGAACCGGGCGAACAGCGTGCCCGCCAGGGTGCAGGCGTAGGCCACCACGAGCGTCATCCGCCGGCCGAGCACGATCTCGGCGATGCCGAAGACCAGGAACACCTGGGCCAGCGCACCCCAGACCGGCAGGTCCAGCGCCGGGACGTACAGCGACAGCGGGGTGCGCAGCAACGAGACGTCCAGCGGCAGCGCGGCCTTCACCACCCCGATGTGGTTGACGAAGCGCTCGCCGCCGGGCAGGTGCTGCACGATGCTGAACAGCAGGATCAGAAACGTCGCCGTGGTGGCCAGCGGAACGGCGGCGAACTTCTTGCGCACCACCTGGTCCCGGACCGTCACGAACAACGTCCCCCACTCGGCGACAGCGGCCGCTCTGGCTGTCACCAGCGGCCCCTTTCGCACGCCCCCCGCGTGGGTCCTGTGAATCACAGCCGTCCTCTCCCGAATCCCCGAACCGTTGAGTCTTTTCTCAGCTACCTCAACATTAGAAGCCTCTTAACAAATCCACATCGGCATGGATGGGGATAAGGGTCATCCTCAGGGGGGAGGGGATCTCCCCTAGGGCACCCCCATCCGGCCGTGCGCCGCCCCCCGCCCCCCGGCGGAGAGCGGGCGGAGGACTACTCCTTGCCCTGCTGCGCGCCCACGGGCAGCCGGGGCGCCACCACGGCGGAGCCGGAGTGCCGGCGCCGGAACAGGGCGGGCATGCTCGGCGCGACGATGAAGCCCTCGGCGCGGGCGCTCGCGATGCCGATCCGCGGAATCTCACTGCTCTTCTCGAAGAGCAGGTAACGCGGTTCCCAGATCGGCCGGTACTTGGCGTTGGCGCGGTACAGCGACTCGATCTGCCACCAGCGCGAGAAGAAACCGAGCACCGAGCGCCACAGCCGCAGCACCGGGCCGGCGCCCAGCCGCGAACCGCGCTCGAAAACGGAACGGAACATCGCGAAGTTCAGGGAAACGCGCTTGAGCCCCACCTCGTCCGCGCGCTGGAGGAGTTCGATCACCATGAACTCGACCAGGCCGTTCTCGGTGTCCCGGGCCCGGCGCATCAGGTCCAGCGACAGCCCGTCCGGGCCCCACGGCACGAAGCTCAGCAGCGCCTTGAGCTCGCCGTCCCCGTCGTGGCACTCCAGCATCACGCAGCGGCCGTCGCCCGGGTCGCCGAGGCGGCCCAGCGCCATCGAGAAGCCGCGCTCCGTCGCTCCGTCGCGCCACTCGTCGGCCTTGGCCACCAGCCGTTCCATCTCCGCCTCGGAGATGTCCTCGTGGCGGCGGATCCGCACGGTGTACCCGGCCCGCTTGACCCGGTTGTACGCCTGCCGGACGACCCGCATGGCCCGGCCCTCCAGCGAGAACTCGTCCAGCTCGACGATCGCCTCGTCACCCAGCTCCAGCGCGTCCAGCCCGTGCCGGGCGTAGATCACGCCGGCCTCCTCGGAGGCGCCCATGACGGCCGGCGCCCAGGCGTGCTCGCGGGCCTCGGCCAGCCACGCGTCGATCGCGCCCGGCCAGGCCTCCGGGTCCCCGATCGGGTCGCCCGAGGCGAGCGACACCCCGCCGATCACCCGGTAGGTGACGGCCGCCTTGCCGCTGGGGGAGAAGATCACGGCCTTGTCCCGGCGCAGCGCGAAGTAGCCCAGCGAGTCCCGCTCGCCCTGCTTGTCCAGCAGCCCCCGCAGCCTGGCCTCGTCCTCGGGATTCAGCAGTTCCTTGCCGCGCGGGCTGCGGAAGGCGACGTACAGCACGAGCAGGAACAGCACCGCACCCATCGCGTTGATCACGGCGTTCACCCAGGTCGGCGCGTTGATCACGGAGCGCAGGTGCTCGGACGGGGTGATGGTGATCATCCGGCCGACGGAGTAGCGGAAGAGGTCCCAGAAGCCGGCGCCGGACAGGTCGTTGGTCAGCCACACCAGCAACGCGCCCACCCCGCCGCCGAACAGCAGCCCGCCGACGAAGGTCGCCGCGGCGGTCTTCGGGTTGGACTGGTCGCCCTTTGAGGTGAACTCCTTGCGCCCGATCAGCAGCGCCAGCACGAACAGGCAGGTCAGCACCGTGGAGACGTAGTTCAGCGGATGCCGGTTGAAGCCCTCGTCCGGCAGCACCATGGCCGCCAGGTAGAGCAGCGCGAACATCCCGGCCAGCGCCGCGTTGAAGATCCACGCGGCCCGCTTGCGCCGCCGCATCGCCACCGCCAGGAACACCGACAGCACCGCGCTGGCCAGGCCCGAGGTCATCAGGTACGGGGTGAAGTACTCACCCTCGTTGTGCTCGCTGACCTGGTCGCGGAACGGCACCAGGAGCACCGTCGCCACGTTCAGCAGCGCGATCAGCCGCAGGTACCAGACGGAGGCCGCGGCGGCCCTCGGGCGCCAGCGGTCGAGCAGGCCGACGGGCCGGGGCCCGGTGGACGTGGCGGACGGCTCCGACTTCACAGTGGACGACACAGCTCAATTCCAAACGATCAGATGGTGGGGCGCATCCGCACACGGCCCGGCGCCGGGCGCCCGCACGGGCCCGACGGACTGACCGGCGGCCCCGGGCTCACCGGCCCCCGCACCAGGGAGCGGGCCGACGAAAAGGGCAGCCACCAACATGGTTCCCCACCCCGCGTGAGAATCGCGTGAACCGGGTAGCGGATTCCAACCCCCGCCGAACGGCGGGGGTGGCGACCCGCCATGCGTTCGGCGGCCCGACCCGGCTACCCCTACCCTCGACATCGACCCGCGCGGACCGCCCCACCCGGCCGCCCCAACCGAGGAGGCACCATCACCACCACCCGCGTGCTGATCGTGGACGACGAGATCCTGGTCCGCTCCGGCCTCGGCCTCATCGTCGGTTCCGCCCACGACCTGGAGGTGGTCGGCGACTGCTCCGGCGGCCAGGCCGAGGAGCACGTCCAGCGGCTGCGCCCGCACGTCGTGCTGCTCGACATCCGGATGCCCGACCTCGACGGCATCTCGGTGCTGCGCCGGGTCCGCGCCCTGCCCGACCCGCCGGCCGTCGCGATGCTGACCACCTTCGACACCGACGAGTACATCGGCACCGCGCTGCGGGCCGGCGCCTCCGGCTTCCTCCTCAAGGACACCGCCCCCGAGCAGCTGGTGCACGCCGTCCGGGTGCTCGCGGCCGGCGGCAACATCCTCTCCCCGACCGTCACCCGCACCGTGATCGGCGGCTACGTGGACGGCGGTGGCCCGGACGCCGAGGCCTCCGCGCTCACCCGCACCCTCACCGGCCGGGAGCTGGACGTCCTGGCGCTGCTCGGCGAGGGCCTGTCCAACGCCGAGATCGCCGACCGGCTGTTCCTCGGCACCGGCACCGTCAAGGACCACATCAGCGCGATCCTCGGCAAGCTCGGCGCCGCCAACCGTGTCCAGGCCGCCGTGGTCGCCCACCGGGCCGGGCTGGTCCGGCCGAAACCCGGCGACGGGGCATGACCGCCGCCGACCAGCTGCCGTCGAGACGGCTCCCGGCCTGGTGCACCGCGCCCTGGCTGATGCTGCTGCTGCCCACGCTCTACTCCCTGATGGACGCGGCCCTGGTCGCCCGGGACGCCCCGTGGTGGCAGGTGGCGCTGTCGGTGCTGGCCGCCGTCACGCTGCTCTGGCGCCGCCGCTTCCCGGTCCTCGTCCTGCTGCTCACCATGCCCGGCAGCTACGTCGCCGACATCTGGCTGGCCCCGATCACGGCCGTCTACACGCTGGCGGCCGAACGCCCCAACCCCCGCCTGGTCGTCCCCCTCGGCACCCTCTTCACCCTCGTCGAGTTCTTCCACTGGCCGATCTCCGACCAGACCGTCTGGCTGAGCCGCGACACCGCGCTCTACGCCATCCAGTCGATCATGCTCGCCGCCGGGCCCGCCGCCACCGGCCTGCTCGCCCGCACCCGCCGGGAACTGGCCACCCGGGTCGAGGAGCTGACCCGCGGCCAGGAGCGGGAGAGCCGGCTGCTCGCCGAGCGGGTGCTGATCAGCGAGCGCGGCCGGCTCGCCCGCGAGATGCACGACGTCGTCTCGCACCAGGTCAGCCTGATCAGCATCCAGGCGGGCGCGCTCCAGGTGAGCACCGCCGACCCGGCCGCGGCGGCCACCGCCCGCACCATCCGCGAGCTCTCCGTGCGCACCCTCGACGAGCTGCGCCAGATGGTCGGCGTGCTGCGCACCGGCGACCCGCGCCCCAACACCCCGCTCGCCCCGCAGCCGCGGCTGGCCGACCTGCCCCGGCTGATCGAGGAGAGCGGCCTGGCCGCCGACGCCGAGCTGGCGCCGGGCGAGCGCCCGTGGCCGGAGGCGGTCGAGCGGGCCGCCTACCGGACCGTCCAGGAAGCGCTCACCAACATCACCAAGTACGCCCCGGCCGCGGCCGTGCACGTGAAGGTGCGGGCGAAGGGGCGGCGGCTGCGGGTCGAGGTGCGCAACGACCCCCCGCCGGTGCGGCCGGCCGGGGCGCAGGCCCTGGCCCTGCCGGGCGGCGGTCACGGGCTGGTGGGCCTGCGCGAGCGCGCCCAGCTGCTCGGCGGCACCCTGACCGCGGGCCCCACCCAGGAGGGCGGCTTCGAGGTCCGCGCCGAACTCCCCGCCTCCCGCGCCTGATCCGGTGCGCGCGCCCGGGGCGTTCACGACCCCCGCCCGGAGAACGAGAAAGCCCCGCAGATCCGAAGATCTGCGGGGCTTCGCTGTGCGCGAGGGGGGAGTTGAACCCCCACGCCCTTTCGGGCACTGGAACCTGAATCCAGCGCGTCTGCCTATTCCGCCACCCGCGCATGGGTGCGTCTTCCGTGCCGACCGGATCCCCGACCCACCAGCGCCTCGCGGCCCTCGCGGTTCTTCGTCCCGGCCTCCCTCTCGGGCGGCCCTTCCGACGTGGAAAACAGTAGCACGACCTGGGGGAGTCCTCCGAATCCGTTCCGGCGGGACGCTTCCACCCCCGGTCCGCCACCCGAGCGCGTCCGAACGGATGCCCTCCGAACGTCCGCGCGAAGCGTGGAACCCCCTTCCGACGGGCACACCTGGCGTGCCGTGCCCGACATGCGTCACCCTGTGTGTCCGAGCCCACCCCCGCGCACGACGCGGTCCGGGAACCGTACGGATGGGCCCGGCGTGGATACGATCAGTACGGAAGTACCGCAAGTAGGCAGGACCGGCCCTCCGGGCCCGGTCGGCAGGCAGGCAGGCGAACGAACCCTGGAAGGGGGTGCCCCATGGGAGTGCTGAAGAAGTTCGAGCAGCGACTTGAGGGTCTCGTCAACGGCACCTTCGCCAAGGTGTTCAAGTCCGAGGTCCAGCCCGTGGAGATCGCCGGGGCGCTGCAGCGCGAGTGCGACAACAACGCGAGCATCTGGAACCGCGACCGCACCGTCGTGCCGAACGACTTCATCGTCGAGCTGAGCCCGCACGACCACGAGCGCCTGAGCCCCTACTCCGGGCAGCTCGGCAACGAACTCGCCGGCATGGTCCGCGAGTACGCCGAGGCCCAGCGGTACAGCTTCATGGGCCCCCTCCAGGTGAACCTGGAGAAGGCCGACGACCTCGACACCGGCCTGTACCGGGTGCGCAGCCGCACCCTGGCGGCCGAGGAGCCCCAGCAGTACGCGCCGCCGCAGCCCGGCTACGACCGCCCGCCGGCCGCCCCGGCCCCCGGCGCGCCGTGGCAGCAGCCGGGCGCCGACCAGTACGGCGCGCCCCCGCCGCCGGCCGCGCCCCCCGCCATGCCCCCGGCCCCGCCGACCGCGGGCGGCAACGTCCGCGCGTTCCCCGGCTCCGGCCACGGCGCCTCGACCCGCACCTGGATCGAGGTGAACGGCGCCCGCCACCAGATCTCCGGCGGCGCGTGCGTGCTCGGCCGCTCGACCGAGGCGGACGTCCGGATCGACGACCCGGGCGTCTCCCGCAAGCACGCCGAGATCCGCCCCGGCAACCCTTCGATGGTCCTCGACCTGGGCTCCACCAACGGCATCGTGGTGGACGGACAGCACACCCAGCGCGCTACGCTCCGCGACGGCTCGCGAATCGTCGTGGGCTCCACCACCATCGTCTACCGACAGGTCGAAGGGTAGTGTCCGATTTGTTCGCTCGCTTCGCTCACCCACACGCGGGGCGGCCATGTCCGAACTGACCCTGACAGTGATGCGGCTGGGCTTCCTCGCCGTGCTGTGGCTGTTCGTCATCGTCGCGATCCAGGTGATCCGCAGCGACCTCTTCGGGACCAAGGTGAACCCCCGCTCCTCGCGCCGCGGCGGAGCCGCGCCCGCGTCCGGAGCCGGTGCGGTCACCGCGGCCACCGCGCCCGCGGCCGGACGCTCCGCGCCCGGCCCGGGCGGCAACACCGCCGCCCCGGCCACGAGCGGCGGCGGCCGGCGTCGGGGCGCCCCGACGCAGCTCGTCGTGGTCCAGGGCTCCCTGGCCGGGACCACCGTCGCGCTGCAGGGCCAGACCATCACCCTGGGCCGGGCGCACGACTCCACCATCGTGCTGGACGACGACTACGCGTCCTCCCGGCATGCCAGGATCTATCCCGACCAGACTGGGCAGTGGACGGTCGAGGATCTAGGCTCCACCAACGGCACCTATCTGGACCGGCAGCGCCTGACCGCGCCGACCCCGCTCCAGCCGGGCATGCCCATCCGTATCGGCAGGACCGTCATCGAACTGCGGAAGTAGTAGCGCATGAGGGACAGCATCCCGTCCATGACCCAGAGGGGGGCACAGGTCGCATGACCCTGGTGCTGCGCTTCGCCGCCGGCTCCCACAAGGGACTGATCCGGGAGGGGAACGAGGACTCCGGCTACGCCGGGCCGCGGCTGCTGGCCGTGGCCGACGGCATGGGCGGCGCCGCGGCCGGCGAGGTCGCGTCCTCCGAGGTGCTCGGCTCCATCGTCCGCCTGGACGAGGACGTGCCGGGCGCCGATCTGCTGACCCTGCTCGGTGACGCCGTCCAGGGCGCCAACGACCGGCTCCGGCAGATGGTCGAGGACGACCCCCAGCTGGAGGGCATGGGCTGCACGCTCACCGCCATGCTCTGGACGGGCCAGCGGATGGGCCTCGTGCACGTCGGCGACTCCCGCGCCTACCTGCTGCGCGACGGTTCGCTCGTCCAGATCACCCAGGACCACACCTGGGTGCAGCGCCTGGTCGACGAGGGCCGGATCACGCCCGAGGAGGCCGAGACCCACCCGCAGCGCTCGCTGCTGATGCGCGCCCTCGACGGCCGCGGCCAGGTCGAGCCCGACCTGTCGATCCGCGAGGTCAGGGCCGGCGACCGCTACCTGATCTGCTCCGACGGCCTCTCCGGCCCGGTCAGCCACCAGACGCTCGAAGCCACCCTCGGCAGCTACTACGCACCCGAGCAGACCGTGCAGGAGCTCATCCAGCTCGCGCTGCGCGGCGGCGGCCCGGACAACATCACCTGCATCGTGGCGGACGTCATCGACGTCGGCGCCACGGACACCATGAGCGGCCAGTTCAACGACGTCCCCGTGGTGGTCGGCGCGGTCGCCGACGCCCCGCCGTCCTCGGCCGCCACCGACCGTTCCATCGCCGACACCCCGGCCGGCCGCGCCGCCGGTCTCGGCCGCTCCCCCCAGGGCGCCTTCGGCCCCGCCGAGGGCTACGGCGCGCCGGGCGGCTTCGGCCCCGCCGAGGGCTACGAGGGCGAGTACGGCGGCTACGACGGCACCGCCGATCCCTCGGTGTACGGCACCGAGGACTTCGACGAGGAGGCGCCGCCCAAGCGCAAGCGCAAGGGGCTCAAGGTCTCGCTGGCCGTCCTGGTCGCCCTCGGCGTGCTCGGCGGCGGCGGGTACTTCGGCTACCAGTGGACGCAGGGCCAGTACTACGTCGGCGCGGAGGACGGGCACGTCGCCGTCTACCAGGGCATCAACCAGAGCCTGGCCGGTCTGAGCCTCTCCTCGGTGCACACCGAGTACAAGGACATCGCGCTCAAGTACCTGCCGACGGACCAGCAGGCGCACGTCACCAAGACCATCTCGGTGAACAGCCTGAACGACGCCGACGCGACCATCAAGGAGCTCGACGGCTGGGCCAAGCTCTGCAAGAAGGTCAGCGACGCGAAGGCCGGTGCCACCGGGCAGCCCACGGGCACCCCGGCCACCCAGACCACCCCGGCCACCCCGGCCACCCAGACGACGTACGCCGAGCCCGCGGGGTTCGTGGCCGCGCCCCTGCCCACGCCGAGCGAGAAGCCGAGCGAGAAGAACCGCGCCCCCGTGGCCGCGGTGCCCACCGCGACGGCGGCCCCCTCGGCCACCCCGAGCGCCCCCGCGGCCACCCAGCCGCCGACCGCCGCCCCCGCGCCGACGCCCGGCACGGCGGCGGGCGACGTCCCCGGCCTGAGCGACGAGGACCGGCAGCGCGCCGAGTCCTGCCCGAAGCAGTGACCCCAGTGACCCGACATAGGCCCGCCCCCGGCCGGCCCGCCGGCCGGCAGGGAGCGGCCAACCAGTGAGCACCTACGACCTGAGCAGCGGCGCGGGCCGGCCCGGCCGCCGCCGGACACCGGCCGCCCGGCCCGACACCCGGCGCCGGGGCAACACCACCATCACCCCGCAGGAAGCGCCCAACCGGCGCAACACCGAGCTGGCCCTGCTGGTCTTCGCCGTCCTGCTCCCGGTCCTCGCCTACGCCAACGTGGGCCTCGCCATGGACTCCGAGCTGCCCCGCGGCATGCTCGGCTACGGCCTCGGGATGGGCTCGCTCGCCCTCGTCGCGCACCTCCTGGTCCGCCGCTTCGCGCCGTACGCGGACCCGCTGATGCTGCCGCTCGCCACCCTGCTGAACGGGCTCGGCGTGGTCATGATCTGGCGGCTCGACAAGGCCGGGAAGCTGCTCAGCGGCAACTTCAAGGCCGCCGAGAACCAGCTGATGTGGTCCGGCCTCGGCGTCGCGCTGTTCATCGGCGTCATGGTGTTCCTCAAGGACCACCGCGTCCTCCAGCGCTACACCTACATCTCGATGGTCACCGCCCTCGTCCTGCTCGCCGCGCCGGCGTTCTTCCCGGCCCGCGCCGAGGACTTCGGCGCCAAGATCTGGATCCGGATGGGCGGCTTCTCCATCCAGCCCGGCGAGTTCGCCAAGATCATCCTCACGGTCTTCTTCGCCGGCTACCTGATGGTCAAGCGGGACGCCCTGGCCCTGGCCAGCCGCCGCTTCGCGGGCCTCTACCTGCCGCGCGGGCGCGACCTCGGGCCGATCGTGGTGATCTGGCTGCTCAGCCTGCTGATCCTGGTCTTCGAGAACGACCTCGGCACGTCCTTCCTGTTCTTCGGCCTCTTCGTGGTGATGCTCTACGTCGCCACCGAGCGCACCAGCTGGATCCTGTTCGGCCTGCTGATGTCGGTCGGCGGCGCCACCGCCGTCGCGATGACCACCAGCCACGTGAAGACCCGGATCGACGCCTGGCTCGACCCGATGGCCGCCTTCGCCCCGCACCCGCCCAAGGGCTCCACCGAGCAGATCGGCCAGTCGCTGATGGCGCTCGGCTCCGGCGGGGTGACCGGCTCCGGCCTCGGCCAGGGACGGTCCTGGCTGATCAACTTCGCCGCCAAGAGCGACTTCATCCTGGGCTCCTTCGGCGAGGAGCTCGGCCTCGCCGGCCTGATGGCGATCTTCCTGCTCTACGCGCTGCTGGTGCAGCGCGGCCTGCGCACCGCGCTCGCCGCCCGCGACCCGTTCGGCAAGCTGTTCGCCGTCGGCCTCGCCTCCGCCATGGCGCTGCAGGTCTTCGTCGTCGCCGGCGGGGTCACCGGGCTGATCCCGCTGACCGGTATGACCATGCCGTTCCTCGCCCAGGGCGGTTCGTCAGTGGTCGCCAACTGGGCGCTGATCGCGATCCTGCTGAAGATCAGCGACAGCGCCCGCCGACCCGGGGTCGAACCCGCCCCCGCCACCGAGGGCCAGGGAGGACCCGCCAGATGAACAAGCCGATCCGCCGGGTCTCGATCTTCTGCCTCGTGCTGATCCTGGCCCTGATGCTGCGCACCAACTGGGTGCAGGGCGTCCAGGCCGACGCCTGGGCCAGCAACGCCAACAACAAGCGCCAGCAGTTCGACCGCTACGCCCACCCGCGCGGCAACATCGTCGTCGGCGGCCAGCCGGTCACGAAGTCCGACTTCGTCAACGGCCTGCGCTACAAGTACAAGCGCTCCTGGGTCGACGGCCCGATGTACGCCCCGGTCACCGGCTACTCCTCCCAGGTCTACGGCTCCAACGGGCTGGAGAACCTGGAGGACGGCATCCTCTCCGGCACCGACGACCGGCTGTTCTTCCGCAACACCCTGGACATGCTGACCGGTGAGCAGAAGAAGGGCGGCGACGTCGTCACGACGATCAACGCCAAGGCCCAGAAGGCCGCCTGGGACGGGCTCGGCAACAAGAAGGGCGCGGTCGTCGCGCTCGACCCGAAGACCGGCGCGATCCTCGCCCTGGTCTCCACGCCGTCCTACGACCCGGGCACCATCTCCGGCAGCGAGGACTCCGACTCCAAGGCCTGGACGGACCTCAACGCCGACCCGAACAAGCCGATGCTCAACCGGGCGCTGAAGGAGACCTATCCGCCCGGCTCGACCTTCAAGCTGGTCACCGCGACCGCCGCGTTCGAGAACGGCCTCTACCAGAACGTCGACGACGCGACGACCACGCCGGACCCGTACACCCTGCCGGGCACCAGCACCGTTCTGAAGAACGAGAGCCCCAACGAGAAGTGCGAGAACGCCACGGTCAAGGCCGGCATGGACCAGTCCTGCAACACGGTCTTCGCCAAGATCGGCGCCGACCTCGGCAAGGACAAGATGCGGGCGCAGGCCGAGAAGTTCGGCTTCAACAGCACCATCGACACCCCGGTCCGCTCCGAGAAGAGCGTCTTCCCGAACAGCGCCAGTCTGGACGGCACCGCCCAGGACTCGATCGGCCAGCACGACACCCGCGCCACCCCGCTGCAGATGGCCATGGTCTCCGCGGCGATCGCCAACAACGGCAGCCTGATGACGCCCTACCTGGTCGACCAGGAGCGTTCGGCCTCGCTGACCACCATCTCCAAGCACACCGAGAAGCAGTTCTCCCAGGCCATGAGCCCGGCCACCGCGCAGAAGATGCAGGACCTGATGGTCTCGGTGGTCGAGAACGGCACCGGCACCAACGCCAAGATCCCCGGCATCCAGGTCGGCGGCAAGACCGGCACCGCCCAGCACGGCGAGGACAACGCGGGCCTGCCGTTCGCCTGGTTCACGTCCTGGGCCAAGACCTCGGACGGCCAGTCGGTCGCGGTCGCGGTCGTCGTCGAGGACGGCTCCCAGAACCGCGACGGCATCAGCGGCGGCCGCCTCGCGGCCCCGATCGCCAAGGCGGTGATGCAGGCCGTGCTCAGCAAGTGACGGGCACCGCCGCGGTGAGTGGAATGTCACGATCGGCACCCCCGTTCGGATACCGGTCTGGTATCGGCCCACGGGTGGCTCGGGTCCGACGTGGTACGACCGGTAGCGTATCCGCCAGCAGCGGGTGTGCCCGTTGCCGCCCGCGGGGCGGCGCACGACCCGGCCGGAGAACCGGTCGCGGGCCGCGCGGCGTCACCCAGAGCGTGCGGGGACACCTACGTCACAACCTCACCGGCGGGTGAGGGAGAGGGTCGGAACTATGGAAGAGCCTCGTCGCCTCGGCGGCAGGTACGAGCTCGGCGGCGTCCTCGGACGCGGCGGCATGGCCGAGGTGTACCTCGGCCATGACACCCGGCTCGGCCGTTCCGTCGCAGTGAAGACGCTCCGGGCCGACATGGCCCGGGATCCGTCGTTCCAGGCCCGCTTCCGCCGCGAGGCGCAGTCGGCGGCGTCCCTGAACCACCCCGCGATCGTCGCCGTGTACGACACCGGCGAGGACTACATCGACGGCATCTCCATCCCGTACATCGTGATGGAGTACGTCGAGGGGTCCACGCTGCGCGAGCTGCTGCACTCCGGGCGCCGGCTGCTGCCGGAGCGCGCGCTGGAGATGACCATCGGCATCCTGCAGGCGCTGGAGTACTCGCACCGGGCGGGCATCGTCCACCGCGACATCAAGCCCGCCAACGTGATGCTGACCCGGCAGGGCAACGTCAAGGTCATGGACTTCGGCATCGCCCGCGCGATGGGCGACGCCGGGATGACCATGACGCAGACCTCGGCCGTCATCGGCACCGCCCAGTACCTCTCGCCCGAGCAGGCCAAGGGCGAGCAGGTCGACGCCCGGTCCGACCTGTACTCCACCGGCTGCCTGCTCTACGAGCTGCTGACCGTCCGCCCGCCGTTCGTCGGCGACTCCCCGGTGGCCGTGGCCTACCAGCACGTGCGGGAGGAGCCGCAGCCGCCGTCGGTCTTCGACCCCGAGGTGCGCCCCGAGGTCGACGCGATCGTGCTGAAGGCCCTCGCCAAGGAGCGCGACTACCGCTACCAGAGCGCCGACGAGATGCGCGACGACATCGAGCGCTTCCTCGACGGCCTCCCGGTCGCCGCCGCCCAGCAGGCCGCCGCCTACGGCATGGGCGCCGCCGGGTACGGCTACGACCAGAACGGCTACCCGCAGCACGACCCGTACGGCCAGACCAACGTGCTGCCGCAGCAGCCCGGCGGTCCGACCACCGTCCTGCCGCAGGTCGGCCAGCCCGGCTACGGCCAGCAGGGCGGCTACCAGGACGACGCTTACGGCCAGACCTACGCCGGCGCCCCGGCGGGCGGCGGCCACGACGACGGCTACGGCTCCGAGGGCGGCCGGCGCGGGGACCGGCCGAAGAAGAGCAACACCTCCTGGATCGTGCTGGCGGTCGCCGCCGTGCTGGTCCTGGTCGGCACCTTCTTCGTCGCCCAGGCGATGTTCAACGGCGGCGGCACCAAGGAGCCCGCGAAGCTCGCCGCGCCGAACCTGGTCGGCAAGAGCCTGGCCGACGCGAAGACCGTGGCCGCCCAGGCCGGTCCCAAGCTCGTGGTGGCCGAGGGCGACAAGATCGCCTGCCCGGACGCCAACGTGAAGAAGGACCAGGTCTGCACCCAGAACCCGACGGCCGGCACCCAGGTCGCGGAGAACGGCACGATCACCGTGCAGGTCTCCTCCGGCCCGGCCAAGGCGAACGTCCCCCCGGTGACCGGCAAGACCAAGGACCAGGCGACGCAGGCGCTCAACGCGGCCGGCTTCTCCAACGTCACCACCGAGTACAAGGACGACGACACGGCCCCGCAGGACACCGTCACCGCCCAGGACCCGGCCGCCAACAGCCCGGCCGACCCGAGCGCGCCGGTCAAGCTGACGGTCTCGCAGGGCAAGACCAAGGTCGCCGTCCCGCCCGTGGTCGGCATGCAGAAGGACGCCGCCGCGGCCCAGCTGCAGGGCCTGGGCTTCCAGGTCGACATGTCGAAGACGGTCCCGGCCACCGACCCGACCAAGGTCGACACGGTCGCGGCGCAGAACCCGGCGGCCAACACCAAGGCCCCGGCCAACACGAAGATCCAGCTGACGGTCTACAAGGCGGTGGAGAAGCCCACCGTCCCGCCGCTGCAGAACGTCAAGCTGTCGGACGCCATCGGCCAGCTGCAGAAGCTCGGCCTCGGCTACGCCGTCACCGGGCCGTCCGACCCGAACGCGGTGGTCATCATGACCAACCCGCCGGCCGGCACCCAGGTCGACCCGAACACCCAGGTGAACCTGGTCACGAAGCCGGCCGATCCGCCCAAAGGGGGCGACCCCTTCCCCTCACCCTCCAACCCCAAAGGGAACAACTAAGCCCTTCTTCCCCTGGTTCTGAGGACCGCCGAGGGCCCGTCGCAGCCACTGCGACGGGCCCTCGGGCGCTCTCCGGCAGGAACCCGGCGTGGAGGCGGGAGGAGCGGCTCAGGAGTGCCGCAGCTCGGGCGGCGGGGTCCGCTTGGCGTCCATGGGATCCACCCGGACCAGGCTCCCCCACACCGCCATCCGGTAGCGCGAGGTGTAGACCGGCGTGCAGGTGGTCAGCGTGATGTACCGGCCCGGGGCGGTGTAGCCGGAGCCGATCGGCACGGGCGCGACGATGCCGGTGTCGTACTTGGACGTCTCCGGCAGGGTGCTGTCGACCTTGTAGACGTACCACTCGTCCTTGGTCTCGACGACCACCGCGTCGCCCTTGCGGACGGCGTCCAGGTCGTGGAACTTCGCGCCGTGGCCGTCCCGGTGGGCGGCCAGCGCGAAGTTGCCGGTCGCGTCCCAGGGCATCGCGGCGCGGTACGGCTGCTCGTACACCCCGGCGACGCCCTCGGCCAGGGTGTCGGTGTCGGTGCCCATCCGGATCAGCACCTGGTAGTCCTTGCCCATCGCCGGCACGTGGAGGAAACCGACGCCGTCCCCCGCCGCGTAGGCGGGCGCGGCGGCCGTCGCACCGGGCACCGCCGAGGGGGTGCCGGTGGGGCCCGCCGCCCAGGCGCCGCGCAGCTTGTCGGAGGCCGCGGACGCCGAGCGGTCGGCCTCGACGTTGGTCCACCAGAGCGAGTAGGCGACGAACAGGCCGAGCACCAGGCCCAGGGTGATCAGGAGCTCGCCGAAGACCCCGAGGACGGCCAGTGCCCGGCCCCTCCCGCGCCGCGCGGGCCCCGGTCCGGGCGCACCGCCCGGACCGGGCCGCGGGATGGCCTCCGCGGCCGTCTCGTCCTGCGTCACCGGTGCTCCCCCTCCGTCGCCTGCGGCCGGGCGGCTACCCGCCCGCGATCGCGGCCGGCTTGCCCTGGCTGCGCGGCCGTTCCTCGGTCATCTTGCCAAACAGGATGAGGCGGAACTTCGAGGTGAACTCCGGGGTGCAGGTGGTGAGGGTGATGTAGCGGCCGGGGCCGGCGTAGCCGGAGCCGTTCGGGACGGGCTTGATCACGCTCACGTTGGTGGGGGAGGTCTCCGGGATGCCGCCGGTGATCTCGTACGTGTAGTACGCGGTGGCGGTCTCCACCACGACCTGGTCGCCCTTGCCGAGCTTGTTGATGTACCGGAACGGCTCGCCGTGGGTGTTGCGGTGCGCGGCCAGCGCGAAGTTGCCCGCCTTGTCGGCCGGCATGCCGGTGCCCGTGTAGTGGCCGACCAGGCCGTTGTCGAGCACCGCCGACTTGGAGGTGCCCTCGGCGATCGGGAACTTCAGCCCGAGCTTGGGCAGGTAGATGATCGCGAACCCCTTGCCGGGCTCGAACGTCTCGGGTTTCGCCGGATCCGGCGCCGGCTGTCCCGGCTGGCCGGGCTGCGCGGCGTCGAACTGCTTCTCCAGCTGGCTGCGGGCGCCGTCGGCGGCCGCGTCCGCCTGCACGTTGGTCCACCACAGCTGGTACGAGACGAAGAGCAGCATCACCACGCCGAGCGTGATGCACAGCTCGCCGACCAGGCGCGCCGCGATCACGGCCGGGGACTCCTTGGGCCGCACCCGCGGCCCCGCGCCCTTCCCGGACGCCCTGCGCCGTCCGTTGCCCGGGCGCACCGAGGTGCGCCCCTGGGCGGCCCGCCGGCGCTCGGCCCGGCCGCCGGTGGGCGCAGCCTCGGCGGCCGTCGCCGCCTGGCCGGCGGGCACCCGGAGCTGCACGGTCTGGTCGGGGAGCCAGGGGTACTCGGGCTCGTCCGCGGCCTGCTCGGCCTGCTCGTAGACCCCCCAGCCGTCCTCCGCGCCGGCCGACCCGGGCGGGGCGGGGTGGACCTGCTGGGCGCCCTGGTACTGGATCCCGTACTGGCCGCCGGTCTGCTGACCACCGCCGTACTGCCCGTAGCCGTACTGGGCACCGGCCTGCTGCCCGGCAGTCTGCTGGCCACCGGTCTGCTGGCCGCCGTACTCGGCCTGGCCGTACTGGCCCGCGGGCTGCGGCCCGTCGCCGTACGGTCCCGCCTCCGGCTGGTAACGCCCCTCGGGACGCAGCGCGGTCACGCCGTTCAGCCCCGGCCGATCACCGGGGCGAGCCCGGCCGACCGGTCCACGGCCTGCGGGTGGCCGCACTCCGCCAGCCAGTTCGCGAGCATCCGGTGCCCGCCCTCGGTGAGCACCGACTCGGGGTGGAACTGCACGCCCTCGACCGGCAGTTCGCGGTGCCGCAGGCCCATGATCACGCCGCTCTCGGTGCGGGCGGTGACCACCAGGTCGTCCGGCACGGTCGCCGGGTCGACCGCCAGCGAGTGGTACCGGGTGGCGGTGAGCGGCGAGGGCAGGCCCTCGAACACCCCGCCGTCCTCGTGCTCGACCAGCGAGGTCTTGCCGTGCAGCAGCTCCGGGGCCCGGCCGACCACCGCGCCGTACGCGGCGGCGATCGACTGGAGGCCCAGGCAGACGCCGAAGACCGGCAGCCCGATCCGCGCGCAGTGGTGGACCATCTCGATGCAGACCCCGGCCTCCTCAGGCGCACCGGGGCCGGGGGAGAGGAGCACCCCGTCGAAGCCCTCGTCGCCGCTGCGGCGGACGGCGTGCTCGACGGTCACCTCGTCGTTGCGCACCACCTCGCAGGTGGCGCCGAGCTGGTACAGGTACTGGACCAGGTTGAAGACGAAGCTGTCGTAGTTGTCGACGACCAGGATCCGGGGCTGGGTCGGCTGGGTGGTCATTCGCGCGCTATCTCCGTGGATCGCGGGGACTGGAGGGGAGGAGCGGGTCCGACCGGCTCAGCCGGCCGCGGCACCGTCGCCGCCGTCCACTGTGACGTCGCCGAAGGGGAGGAGCGGTTCCGCCCACGGGAAGACGTATGTGAACAGGAGGTAGACCACCCCGAGGACGAGCAGCAGCGAGATGACGGCCTTGACCAGGGTGTTCCCCGGGAGGTGACGCCAGATCCAGCCGTACATGGTGCTCCCTCGACGTAGCAGACTGGGTCAAGAGTAGACCCGCATTCCACGGCGTCCAGGCAGGTCCGCTACTGCTGGCCGCCCGCCGAACGGAGGTCGGTGGTGCCCGAGTAGCCGGGCAGGCTGAGGTCACCGCTCTCCTGGACCTTCCAGCCGAGTCCGTACGCCTGGACGTAGCGCAGGTAGTTGCGGATCGTCGGGTCCCCGTCGACGGCCGCGCGCAGGTCGTCGGTCTTCCCCACGGCCTTGACGACGTACGGCGGCGAGTAGACCCGGCCCTGGAGCAGCAGGGTGTTGCCGACGCAGCGGACGGCGCTGGTGGAGATCAGCCGCTGGTCCATGACCTGCACGCCCTCGGCGCCGCCCCGCCACAGCGCGTTGACCACGGCCTGGATGTCCTGCTGGTGGATGACCAGGTCGTTGACGCCCGGCTCGGGGACGCCGGGGATGCGGGCGGTGGCGTTCGGCGGGGCGTCGTTGAGGGTGACGGTCAGGCCGCCGCCCTGGAGCGGCTCCAGCGCGGCGCCGAGCCGCAGGCCGTCCAGCCGTGCGGTGTCGGCCGGGTTCTGGCTCCGCTGCTCGGTGAGCGCCTGGGCGCGGGCCTGGAGGTCGGCGAGTTGGGCCTGCGCCTGCTGGTTCTGGGCGCTGCGCTGGCGTATCACGTCGCCGAGGCTGAGGAGCGAGTTGTCGGTCCGCAGGTCGGTGCCGCGGGCGGTCTGTGCGCTGATGTAGAAGAGCAGACCGGCGAGCGCGAAGACGGCGCAGGTCAGGGCACGGCCGACAATTCGGATGCCGGATCGACGGGTACGGGTCGGCCGAGGGGGAATCGACAAATTAGGCACCGTACCCTTATCTCCTTAAGACCCGCCGAGCCACTACGCTAACGGACGCCGGTGGCACGTGCGGGAGTCGTCCCCAGCGTTCTCCACGTGCGACGCCGGCCGACTCGCCCCCGCTGCACCTCTGCGCGGTCTCACAGCGCATCGACAGGAGAGCTCCTCGTGCCGAAGTCTCGACTCCGCAAGAAGTCCGACTACACCCCGCCGACGACGGCCGCGGTGAAGATCAGTTCGGGCCGCGGTTGGGTCGCGCCCCTGATGCTGGCACTGTTCCTGATCGGCCTGGTGTGGATCGTCACCTACTACGTGACGAGCGGGAACTACCCGGTCGAGAGCTGGCGGAACTGGAACATCCTGGTCGGCTTCGGCTTCATCGCGGCGGGCTTCGGCGTCTCCACCCAGTGGAAGTGACGGCCGGGCCCCACGCCCTGGCCGGATCACGCCGCTGATCCGCCCCTCCGACCCCTGAAACGGTCCCCTCCGCCGTCCCGGACAGCTCGCCCCGGGACGGCATCGAGGTGTGCCCGGAGCCGGTCGACCGGCCGGGCGACTGGTCCCACAATCGGACTGTCGCCTTTATCCACATGGTTATCCACACTGGGGAAAAGTGTCCCCAGCCTGTGGATAACTTGCGGGCGAAGCGCTGTCCACGGCTGTGGACAGCACTTCGCGCGAGCTTGAACCGCACAGGAGGACACGCGTAGAACAGCTGTCCACAGCCGCCGCTCCCCACGGGCTGTGCACAACCCCGCACACGTTGTGGACAACGCCCCCCGGTGTCAGGCGCCGTAGCGGGCCATCCCGATCAGCACCATGGCCACGACGACGGCCAGCGCGCCCGCCATCGTCAGCGCCTGGACCGGCCCGCGGCGCTCGCGCGGGGCGAACATCAGGCCGACCGCGGTCAGGGCCCCCACCACCAGGCCGCCCACGTGCGCGCGCCAGTCGATCCCCGAGATCGAGAACGTGAGGATCAGGTTGAAGACCAGCAGGGCCATCACCGGGCCGATCGGGCTGCGGGTCCTGATCTGCAGGACGAGCGTCGCCCCGAAGAGGCCGTAGATCGCCCCGGAGGCCCCGACCGAGTTCATCAGGTTGCCGGCCACGAGGAAGGCGAGGGCGCTGCCGGCCAGGCCGGAGAGCAGGTAGAGGCCGAGGAAGCGCGCCCGGCCGAGCACCGCCTCCAGCACCGGTCCGGTCCACCAGAGCGCCAGCATGTTGACGCCGACGTGCCAGACCTGGACGTGCAGGAAGGTCGCGGTCAGCAGCCGGTACCACTGGGCCGGGCCGTCGGCCACGCCCCCGGGGCCGCCCGGGATCGCCCGTCCGGCGCTGAACAGCGACCAGTCCTGGACCAGCCACGGCGAGAAGACGTAGGCGGCGAGCACGAAGACCGCGAGGTTGATCCCGATCAGGACCTTGGTGACGAGCGCGCCGTCGGCCGTCAGCGCCCCGCCGAAACGGGTGGTCGGCCGCCGCGTCTCGGCGTGCGCGCCGCTGACGCACTCCGGGCACTGGAAGCCCACCGAGGCCGGCACCATGCACGACGGGCAGATCGGGCGCCCGCAGCGGGTGCACGAGATGCCGGTCGGCGTCTGCGGATGGCGGTAGCACCCGGGCGGAACGGCCTCGGGCGTCGACGCCTGGACCCCATCGGCCGGCGGCCTCGGCTCGTCCGGGAGCATCAGCGGTTCCCCTTCCCGTACACGACCACCGGAGCCGCCCAGCCTACTGCGGCCACCCCGGCGGCGGACGTCGTCCCCACTCCCGATCCTGCCCCGCCGCTCCCCCTCCCCAAGCCCCGCAACCGCCCCCGCTCCGCCCTAGCCCCGGCGCCTCCCCGCGCCTCCCCCCAGACGACCCGCTCCGACGTGCCCCGTCCCGACCCCGGCCCCACAGACGGCCCACCCCGGGTGCCGTCAGACAAATCCGGATGCATGATCAGCATTCAGGTGGATATGTGCATATAGGACGCCACCGAGGAGGAGAGAACCCGTGACCCGTTTGGACTCAGCTCGTGAGACGGCCGTCAAGACCCGGGACACCGCCGCGCACCTCGCGGACGGCGCCAAGCAGCGCCTGGGCCCCGCCCTCGACGCGCTCGGGCCGAAGGCCTCCCAGGCCGCCCAGAGCCTCCGCGTCCAGTACGACCGGCACCTTGTCCCCCAGTTCGGCCATGCCTTCGCCAGCCTCCCGCCGGACGCCCAGGAGAACGTCCTGAAGGCCTTCCACCGGGCCCAGGAGGCCGCACTGGCCGCCCGCCTCTCCGCCGCCCGCGCCGCCGACCAGGCGCGCTCCACGGTCGCCCCCAGGGTCGTCCAGGCGGTCGGGGAAGCCCGCGCCGCCGTCGTCCCGGTCGCGCAGGAGGCCCAAGCCCGCGGCGCCGCCGCGCTCACCGCCCTCCAGGGGCACGTCAGCTCCGCCGAGATCAGCGACCTCGCCGCCCGCAACGTCCGGAAGGAACAGCACAACGGCTGGGCCACCGGCCTCGCCGTGGCGGGCGCGGTGGCGATCGGCGGCGGGCTCCTCGCCTGGCAGTGGTGGCGCCGGCACAGCAACCCGGAGTGGCTGGTCGAGCCGCCGGCGCCGCAGGCCCCTGAGCCGTCCGGCGCCCACGCCACGGGCGTGGCCGCAGCCCCGGTCAACGGCACCGACCCCGAAGAGGCCGCCGCCGAGCCCGCTCCCCCGGCCGAGGACCACCCCAAGCCGCACGACCCGCGCAAGCCGCACTGACGCCGCGAACGCCGATCGGCCGTTGACCCGGACTCAGGTCAACGGCCGATCGGCTGGTACTGCGAGCTGTGGAGCATAGGAGACTCGAACTCCTGACATCTGCCTTGCAAAGGCAGCGCTCTACCAACTGAGCTAATGCCCCTCTACGGCACCGCCGGTGCCGACGGGCACTAGCGTACCGGGTTCCGACGGCCTGCTGCCGCCGTCCCCCTGCGGGAATCGGCCGGCCCGGTCTGGGACCGGACCGGCCGACCCGAGGAGGCGCCGTGAGCGCCCCCGAAGATCGTCAGATCGCCAGGAGGTCAGCGACCGGCCGGAACCGGGTCGGTGGCCTCGGTCCACAGGTCCTGCTCGGCGCGGTCCGCCTGGACCTGACGGTAGACAAAGAAGCCGCCGAGGGCGACCAGGGCGACCAGGAGAAGCTTCTTCACCGCGGGACCTCGTCCTTCTTGCATAAGTGGACTCAAGAGCCGGGATCCGGCCGGATTGACCGGGTCGACGAGTCCAGTTCGTTTCGAACGCCTACGGGGCCGCCGGGTGCCAGACTGCCCTTGCGGCCGATGATACACACCGGTGTCCCAATCGTGACCAGCCACCGCTGCCGTCAACGCGGCGCCCGGGCGGCGGGTTTGACGCCGGGAAACGCCGAAGGGCCCGGAGTGATCCACTCCGGGCCCTTCGGGGAGGTGGGCCTAACAGGACTTGAACCTGTGGCCTCTTCCTTATCAGGGAAGCGCTCTAACCGTCTGAGCTATAGGCCCTCGCACACGCAGAGGTTACCGGAACCCGGCCGCGGAACGAAAACCGGGAAACGCCGAAGGGCCCGGAGTGATCCACTCCGGGCCCTTCGCGGTGGTGGGCCTAACAGGACTTGAACCTGTGGCCTCTTCCTTATCAGGGAAGCGCTCTAACCGTCTGAGCTATAGGCCCTTGCCGCACTGAAAGATTAGCGGACCGACGGCCGATCCCCCAAATCCGTTCCGGCGGGGATCGCGGCGGGGACCCCGGCGCCGGGGCGCGACGACCCGGCGGAGCGCCGCAGCAGCCACTCCTCGCGGGTCGCCGGCAGGCCGGCGGCGCCCTCCTCGGTGCTGCGGACGGCGAGGACCTGGTTGATCCCGATCCGGTTCTGCTCGAAGGCGAGCGCGGAGGCCGCCATGTACAGCCGCCACACCCGGGCCCGGCCGCGGCCGACCAGCCGGACCGCCTCCGTCCAGTGCGCCTCCAGGTTGGCCACCCATTCGCGCAGCGTCAGCGCGTAGTGCTCGCGCAGCGCCTCGACGTCGCGGACCTCGAAGCCCGCCTCCTCCAGCCGGGCCACGGTGGAACCGACCGGCGAGAGCTCGCCGTCCGGGAAGACGTAGCGGTCGATGAAGGGGCTGGTGCGGTGCTCCTCGCCGGGGTGGTCGGGGCGGCGCGCGATCTGGTGGTTGAGCAGCCGCCCGCCGGGCACCAGCAGCCCGTAGAGGCCCTCGGCGTACACCCGGTACTGCTCCTCGCCGACGTGCTCGGCCATGCCGACGCTGGAGATCGCGTCGAAGGGGCCGTCGACGACCTCCCGGTAGTCCTGGAGCCGGACCTCCACCCGGTCGGCCAGCCCGGCCTCCTCGACCCGTCGGCGGGCCAGTGCGACCTGCTCCTGCGAGATGGAGATCCCGACCGCCGTGACGCCGTAGTGCCGGGCCGCGTGCAGCAGCAGCGAACCCCAGCCGCAGCCGACGTCCAGCAGGCGCATGCCGGGCCGCAGGCCGAGCTTGCGGCAGATCAGGTCGAGCTTGGCCGCCTGGGCGTCCTCCAGGCTCTTCGACGCCGGCGTCCAGTAGGCGCACGAGTAGACCATCGAGGAGCCCAGGACGAGCCCGTAGAAGTCGTTGCCGACGTCGTAGTGGTGGCTGATGGCGGCGCGGTCCCGGCCGCGGCTGTGCCGCCGCCCCCGGGCCGCCACGGCCTCCTCGGGGGGCGGCGTGGGCCGCGGACCGACCGCGCCGGCCCGCAGGGCGGCGGCGAGCACCCGGCGGCCCTCGGGGCCGACGACGTCGCCCGGGCCGAGCTTCAGGGTGCGGATCCGCGGCAGCTCGGAGAACCGGCCGACGGCGTCGAGCACCTCGTAGAGGTCACCGCCGGGGGCGACGTCGAGGTCCCCCGAGACGTAGGCGCGGGCCAGGCCGAGCTCGCCGGGGGCCCAGAGGAGGCGGCGCAGCGCGCGGCGGTTGCGCAGGACGATCGTGGGGGCCCCGGGCGGGCCGGCGACGCTGCCGTCCCAGGCCTGGACCCGCAGCGGGACCGGGACCTCCAGCAGCCCTTCCAGGGCCCCGACCAGTTGACCCGCGAGCTGTGCCATCGAGCGCGCCTCCGTCCAGTCGTCCTGCACGACCCGGTCGGGCGGACCGGGGGCGGCCTGTGGCACTCCCTGCCGCGGAACGGGCGGCACCCAGCTAATCCCACCGCGGCCGGCCCGGATCCGGGCGGCACGCCGCGGGTGGCCGGCTGTCACCCGAAATGCCGACGGGCCCCGCACGCTGCAACAGCCTGCGGGGCCCGTCCATTCCGTCCGCGGACGGAGTTCTGACCGTGGATCAGGATCCAGGCCGGGTCAGTCCTCCTCGGCGAGGGTCAGCTCGACGCCGCCGGTGAAGCCGGCCGCGGCGTTGTAGATGAACGCGGAGAGCGTGGACAGTGCCGTCAGCAGGACGACGTCCACCACGGCGATCAGCGAGGTGAAGGTCATCACCTTGCCGAAGCCGATGTAGTCCATGATGTTGATGCCGCCGTTGGTGTCCGACCCCGTGACGTCCTTCAGGGTCTTGGACAGCGAGTCGAAGACGCCGAGCGAGTCCAGGGTCATCCACAGCACGGCCGCGGCCACGATGATGATGATCCCGACCGCCAGCGACAGCAGGAAGCTGACCTTCATCACGGACCACGGGTCGACCTTGGTCACCCGCAGACGGGCCTTGCGCGTGCGGCCCAGGCCCGGGCCGGCGGCCGGGGCGGTGCCGGGACGGCGCGGGGCCCCGGGCACGGGCGTGCCGCCGGGCGGCGTGTTGCCCGTCCGGGTGCCCCGGGCCGGGGTCGGCTGCCCCTTGGCGTAGGTGGTCGGCTGGGAGAACCCGCCGGCCCCGCCCTGGTTGCCCGGCGCCGGCGGCTGACCGCCGTACGTGGCACCGCTCTGGCCCGCCGCGCCGACCGGTGGCATCAGCGAGGTGGACGCGGCCGGGTGTTCGGCCGGCGGCTGCGGCACGCCGTACCCACCCCCGCCCTGCGCGCCCGGACGGCCGCCGGAGGCTCCTCCCGCAGCACCCGTGGCTCCACTCACCTGGTCCTCCCGCACTTCCCGCCAGGACGGGGGAACCGCCCTGCTCGTCACTCGACATCCAGCGCCCGGCGGGATTGCCCGGAACTGGTCGGCGGCCGGGGCCGCCGCATCCCCTTACCCAGGACGCGGCGGCACCGGCCGACGGTTCGGTCAGGCGCCGGCTTCGCCGCCGGCGGCCGTCTGCGCACCCTCGGCCGTCTCGGTGGACTCGGTGCCCTCGACCTCGTCCTCCGACATCTCCTCGTCCTCGGCCTCCGCGTTGCGGGCCATGCCCACGACCGCGTCGCGCTTCCCGAGGTTGATCAGTTGGACGCCCATGGTGTCACGTCCGGTTTCACGAACCTCGGAAACCCTCGTGCGGATCACCCCACCCGACAGGGTGATCGCCATGATCTCGTCGGTGTCGTCGACCACCAGTGCGCCGACCAGCGACCCCCGGCCCTCGACGATCTTCGCCGCCTTGGTGCCGTAGCCACCGCGTCCCTGGACACGGTACTCGTCCACCGCCGTGCGCTTGGCGTACCCGCCGTCGGTGGCGGTGAAGACGAACGTGCCCGGGCGGACGACGTTCATCGAGAGCAGTTCGTCGTCCTCGCGGAAGGCCATGCCCTTGACGCCCGAAGTGGCGCGGCCGGTGGGGCGCAGGGCGTCGTCGGTCGCGGTGAAGCGGATCGACTGGGCCTTCTTGGAGACCAGCAGCAGGTCGTCCTCGGCGGAGACCAGCTCGGCGCCGATCAGCTCGTCGTCCCGGCCCGCCTCGTCCTGGCGCAGGTTGATCGCGATCAGGCCGCCGGAGCGCGGGGAGTCGTAGTCCTTCAGCGCGGACTTCTTGACCAGGCCGGCCCGGGTCGCGAGCACCAGGTACGGCTTGTCCTCGTAGGTGCGCACGGCCATCACCTGGGTGATGTGCTCCTCCGGCTGGAAGGCCAGCAGGTTGGCCACGTGCTGGCCGCGGGCGTCGCGGCCGGCGTCCGGCAGCTCGTAGCCCTTGGCGCGGTAGACCCGGCCCTTGTTGGTGAAGAACAGGATCCAGTTGTGGGTCGTCGTCACGAAGAAGTGGTCGACGATGTCGTCCTGCTTGAGCTGGGCACCGCGCACGCCCTTGCCGCCGCGCTTCTGCGAGCGGTAGAGGTCGGAGCGGGTCCGCTTCACGTAGCCGCCACGGGTGATCGTGACGACGATGTCCTCCTCGGCGATGAGGTCCTCGATGGAGAGGTCGCCGTCGGACGGGATGAGGGTCGAGCGCCGCTCGTCGCCGTACTTCTCGACGATCGCGGTGAGCTCCTCGGAGATGATCTCCCGCTGGCGGGTCGGCGAGGCCAGGATCGCGTTGTACTCGTCGATCTTGCGCTGGAGCTCGTCGTGCTCGTCGGTGATCCGCTGGCGCTCCAGGGCGGCCAGGCGGCGCAGCTGCATCTCGAGGATGGCGTTGGCCTGGAGCTCGTCGATGGACAGCAGCTCCATCAGGCCGGTGCGGGCCGCGTCGGCGCTGGCCGAGGCCCGGATCAGCGCGATGACCTCGTCGATCATGTCGAGCGCGCGGAGCAGCGCGCGCAGGATGTGGGCGCGCTCCTCGGCCTTGCGCAGGCGGAACCGGGTGCGCCGGACGATGACCTCGACCTGGTGGTTGACCCAGTGCCGGATGAAGGCGTCGAGCGACAGGGTGCGCGGCACGCCGTCGACCAGGGCCAGCATGTTGGCGCCGAAGTTGGTCTGCAGCTCGGTGTGCTTGTACAGGTTGTTCAGCACGACCTTGGCGACCGCGTCGCGCTTGAGCACGACCACCAGGCGGGTGCCGGTGCGCGAGGAGGACTCGTCGCGGACGTCGGCGATGCCGGCGACCTTGCCGTCCTTGACCAGGTCGGCGATCTTCAGCGCGAGGTTGTCCGGGTTGACCTGGTACGGCAGTTCGGTGATCACCAGGCACTGGCGGCCCTGGATCTCCTCGACCTCGACGACGGCGCGCATGGTGATCGAGCCGCGGCCGGTGCGGTAGGCGTCCTCGATCCCGCGGTGGCCGACGATCAGCGCGCCGGTCGGGAAGTCCGGGCCCTTGATCCGCTCGATCAGGGCCTCCAGCAGCTCCTCGTTGGAGGCGTCCGGGTGCTCCAGCGCCCAGAGCGCGCCGGAGGCGACCTCGCGGAGGTTGTGCGGCGGGATGTTGGTGGCCATGCCGACCGCGATGCCGGTGGCACCGTTGACCAGCAGGTTGGGGATGCGCGCGGGCAGGACGGTGGGCTCCTGCGAACGGCCGTCGTAGTTGGCGGCGAAGTCGACGGTCTCCTCGTCGATGTCGCGCATCATCTCCATGGCCAGCGGCATCATCTTGCACTCGGTGTAGCGCATGGCCGCGGCCGGGTCGTTGCCCGGGGAGCCGAAGTTGCCGTTGCCGTCCACCAGCGGCATCCGCAGCGACCACGGCTGGGCCAGGCGGACCACGGTGTCGTAGATGGAGGTGTCGCCGTGGGGGTGGTAGTTGCCCATGACGTCGCCGACGACGCGGGCGCACTTGTAGTAGCCCTTCTCGGGCCGGTACCCGCCGTCGTACATCGCGTAGAGCACGCGGCGGTGCACCGGCTTGAGGCCGTCGCGGACCTCGGGGAGCGCCCGGCTGACGATCACGCTCATGGCGTAGTCGAGGTAGGAGCGCTGCATCTCGGTCTCGAGCTCGACCGGCTCGATCCGCATCGTCGCCTGGGCGGTGGCCTCGGCGGGCACGGGGGTCTCGGGCTGTTCGCCGTCGGGACGGTTGTCGTCGACCACTGGTGGTCAGTTTCCTTTCACGCGGACTGGTACGTGCGGCTGCCGGTCGGGCGGCGTCACACGTCCAGGAAGCGGACGTCCTTGGCGTTGCGCTGGATGAAGGAGCGGCGGGCCTCGACGTCCTCGCCCATCAGCACGGAGAACAGCTCGTCGGCGCGGGCGGCGTCCTCCAGGGTGACCTGGAGCAGCAGCCGGTGCTCGGCGTCCATGGTGGTGATCCGGAGCTCCTCGGCGTTCATCTCGCCGAGACCCTTGAAGCGCTGGATCGCGTCGTCCTTGGGGAGCCGGCGCCCGGCCTCCACGCCGGCCGCGATCAGCGCGTCGCGCTCGCGGTCGGAGTAGGCGTACTCGAAGTCGTCCTTGCCCCACTTGATCTTGTACAGCGGCGGCATGGCCAGGTAGACGTACCCGGACTCGACCAGTGGCCGCATGAAGCGGAACAGCAGGGTCAGCAGCAGGGTGCGGATGTGCTGACCGTCGACGTCGGCGTCGGCCATCAGGACGATCTTGTGGTACCGGAGCTTGGACTCGTCGTAGTCCTCCTGGATGCCGCAGCCGAAGGCCGAGATCAGCGCCTGGACCTCGGTGTTCTGCAGCACCTTGTCGATCCGGGCCTTCTCGACGTTCAGGATCTTGCCGCGGATCGGCAGGATGGCCTGGGTGCGCGGGTCGCGGCCCTGCTTGGCCGAGCCGCCGGCGGAGTCACCCTCGACGATGAAGATCTCGCACTCGGACGGGTCCTTGGACTGGCAGTCCGACAGCTTGCCCGGCAGCGACGCGGACTCCAGCAGGCCCTTGCGGCGGGTGAGGTCGCGGGCCTTGCGGGCGGCGACGCGCGCGGTGGCGGCCTGGATGGACTTGCGGATGATGTCCGCGGCCTCGTTGGGGTTGCGGTCCAGCCAGTCGTTCAGGTGCTCGTGGACGACCTTCTGGACGAAGGTCTTGGCCTCGGTGTTGCCGAGCTTGTCCTTGGTCTGGCCCTCGAACTGCGGCTCGCCGAGCTTGACCGAGATGATCGCGGTCAGGCCCTCGCGGATGTCCTCGCCGGAGAGGTTGTCGTCCTTCTCCCGGAGCAGCTTCTTGTCGCGGGCGTAGCGGTTGACCAGACCGGTCAGGGCCGAGCGGAAGCCCTCCTCGTGGGTACCGCCGCCGTGGGTGTGGATGGTGTTCGCGAAGCTGTAGACGCCCTCGGTGTAGGAGGTGTTCCACTGCATCGCGATCTCCACCGAGATCGACTTGTCCTTGTCCTCCGCCTCGAAGTCGATCACCGAGGGGTGGATGACCTCGCCCTTGCGGGAGTTGAGGTGGGCGACGAAGTCGGCGATGCCGCCGTCGTACTTGTACGTGACGGTGAGCGGCTTGCCCTCCTCGTCCACGTGCTCGGGGCGCTCGTCGGTCAGCGAGATCGACAGGCCCTTGTTGAGGAACGCCATCTCCTGGAAGCGCCGGGAGAGCGTCTCGAAGGAGTAGACGGTGGTCTCGAAGATGTCCGGGTCGGCCCAGAAGGTGACGGTCGTACCGGTCTTGTCGGTGGTCTCGCCCTTGACCAGGGGGGCGGTCGGCGCGCCCATCTTGTAGTCCTGGGTCCAGCGGTGGCCATCCTTGTGGATCTCCACCGACAGCCGGGTGGACAGCGCGTTCACCACGGAGACGCCGACGCCGTGCAGACCGCCGGAGACCGCGTAGCCGCCGCCGCCGAACTTGCCGCCGGCGTGCAGGACGGTGAGCACGACCTCGACGGCCGGCTTGTCCTGACCGGGGACGATGTCGACCGGGATGCCGCGGCCGTTGTCGACGCAGCGGATCGCACCGTCGGCCATGATCGTGACATCGATGGTGTCGGCGTACCCGGCCATCGCCTCGTCGACGGAGTTGTCCACGACCTCCTGCACCAGGTGGTGCAGGCCGCGCTCACCGGTGGAGCCGATGTACATGCCGGGGCGCTTGCGGACGGCGTCGAGGCCTTCCAGCACCTGGATGTTGCTACCGGTGTAGGAAGCCTGGTCGGTCTGGTCTGGGGTCTGGCTGGGGTTGCCGGAATCGGCCACGAAGCGCCCTCTCTGGCACAGCGCGGGCCGCATCCCCGCCCCGTGTGGGCGGGCGTGCGACCACGGCGTTTCGACTCGGTTGCCACTAGCAACAGTGTTTGGCTCTCAGTCTACCGGTACGACTGACAGAGATGGGCGTTTGGCAGCCCTTGAGGGCAGATATGCCGCCCTGAATCCCCTCTGCACATGTCCCGATACTCGACCGGGGGGCCCAGAGCGCCTGGAAGGGCCGTCAGGGGTTCCGGAAGATCGTGGTCCGGTCGGCACCGTTCCGGTGCGCGGCCGCGCCCGCGATCAGCCCCAGGTGTCGCCCGGTCCCTTGCTGCCCGGGGCGCGCAGCCGGCCGTAGCCGCGGGCCGGTGCGGCCGGTCCGAGCACCTTGATGGTGCGGACCGTGCCGTGGCCCAGCTCGTGGTTCAGACGGGCCACCAACTGCCTTGCCAGCCAGCGCAGTTGGGTGGCCCAGGCGGTCGAGTCGCACTGCACCGTGAGCACCGCGGCCTGGTCGTCGTAGGAGGACGGGTGGCAGTGCGCGGCGATGTCCGGGCCGACGATCTGCGGCCACCGGCCCATCACCCCGCCGACCGCGGCCGAGGACTCCCAGCCCCGCTCGGTCAGCAACCGGTTCAGCGCCGCGCCCAGCGGCACCGGGTCGCGGCCGTCCGAACGGGCCCCGCTGCGCAGGCCGTGCCGTTTCGCCTCGCGCTTCTGCTGGACCTGCTCGCCACGCTGGCGCGCCTGCGCCCGGGCCGCCCGGAGCGCCGAGCGTGCGAGGTCGGCACCGGTCGGCTGGGCCGTGCCGGGCTGCGGGGAGGTCTCCGCGGACTCGCTCACGGCGATCTCCTTTCCCCAGCCTGTGGACAACGGTCGAGCGGTCCAGCGTACGGGAGCGGTGGGACGGTCGGGATCCGCCCACCGGCGGGGTCGGTCGGGGGGCTCTACGGAGGAATCGTGAAGGTCCGGCGGGTGGTCGCAGCGGTGTGCGGGCGGCTCAGGCGTCGACGCGGCGCACGGCGCCGTCGGCCACCGCGAAGCGGGCGCCGGCCAGCGCCTTCGGCACGTCCTCGGCGACCGCGGCGGTCACCAGGACCTGCTCGCCGTCGGCCACCAGCTCGGCCAGCCGGTCCCGGCGGGCCGCGTCGAGCTCGGCGAAGACGTCGTCAAGGATCAGCACCGGCTCGCCGCCGTCGGCGCGCAGCAGCTCGTACGAGGCCAGCCGCAGCGCGAGCGCGAACGACCAGGACTCGCCGTGGCTCGCGTAGCCCTTGGCGGGCAGCGGGCCCAGTTTCAGCCCGAGTTCGTCGCGGTGCGGGCCGACCAGGGTGATCCCGCGCTCGACCTCCTGCCGGCGCACCGCCTGCAGGGCCTGGAGGAGCTGCTCCTCGGCCTGCTCGCGGCTGGTCGGCAGCTCGCCCTCGAAGGAGCTGCGGTACTCCAGCGCGGTGTCGCCGCCGCCGGGCGCCAGTTGCCCGTACGCGGCCGCCACCAGCGGCTGCAGAGCCGTCACCAGCTGGATCCGGAAGGCCGTCAGCTCCGCCCCGGCGCGGGCGAGGTGACCGTCCCACACCTCCAGGGTGGAGAGGTCGGCGCCCTTGCCGCCGCCGGCCCGACGGGCCATCGCGGCGGTCTTCAGGAGGGCGTTGCGCTGCTTGAGCACCCGTTCGTAGTCCTGCCGGACCCCGGCCAGGCGGGGCGCGCGGGCGGTCAGCAGCTCGTCGAGAAAGCGCCGGCGCTCGCCCGGGTCGCCCTTGACCAGGCTGAGGTCCTCGGGGGCGAACAGCACGGTGCGCAGCAGGCCCAGCACGTCGCGCGGGCGGACGTTGTCGGAGCGGTTGATCCGGGCCCGGTTGGCCTTGCCCGGGGTGAGCTCCAGTTCGACCAGGGTGGAGCGGCCGCGGTCCACCACGGAGGTGCGGATCACCGCGCGCTCGGCGCCCAGCCGGATCAGCGGCGCGTCCGTCGCCACCCGGTGGCTGCCCAGCGTGGCGACGTAGCCGATCGCCTCGACCAGGTTGGTCTTGCCCTGGCCGTTGGGACCGACGAAGGCCGTCACACCCGGGTCGAGGGGCACCTCGGCCCGGGCGTACGACCGGAAGTCGGCGAGCGACAGGTGCGCGACGTGCATGGCTGTGGACTGCGCTCGCCTTCTGGTGGGGGGACTACTTGGACTCGACCGCGTGGCCGCCGAACTGGTTGCGCAGCGCGGCGATCATCTTCATCTGCGGCGAGTCGTCCTGGCGCGAGGCGAAGCGGGCGAACAGCGAGGCGGTGATCGCCGGCAGCGGCACGGCGTGGTCGATGGCGGCCTCGACCGTCCAGCGGCCCTCGCCGGAGTCGGCGGCCCAGCCGCGCAGCTTCTCCAGGTGCTCGTCGTCGTCCAGCGCGCGGACGGCCAGGTCCAGCAGCCAGGAGCGGATGACGGTGCCCTCCTGCCAGCTGCGGAAGACCTCGCGCACGTCGGTGACCTCGGGGGCGGCCTCCAGCAGCTCCCAGCCCTCGGCGAAGGCCTGCATCATCGCGTACTCGATGCCGTTGTGGACCATCTTGGCGAAGTGGCCGGCGCCGACCTTGCCGGCGTGCACGTTGCCGAACTCGCCCTCGGGCTTGAGCGCCTGGAAGATCGGCTGGACCTTGGCGACGTGCTCGGCGTCGCCGCCGTACATGAGGGCGTAGCCGTTCTCCAGGCCCCAGACGCCACCGGAGACACCGCAGTCGACGAAGCCGATGCCCTTGGCCGCCAGCGCCTCGGCGTGCTTGATGTCGTCCGTCCAGCGGGAGTTGCCGCCGTCGACCACGACGTCCCCGGGGGAGAGCAGCTCGGCGAGCTCGTCCACGGTCGCCTGGGTGGCGGCGCCGGCCGGGACCATCACCCAGACCACGCGCGGGCCCTGGAGCTTGGTGACGAGTTCCTGCAGGCTCTCGACGTCGGAGACGTCCGGGTTGCGGTCGTAGCCGATGACGGTGTGGCCGGCGCGGCGGATCCGCTCGCGCATGTTGCCGCCCATCTTGCCGAGACCGATGAGGCCGAGCTCCATGACCAAGTCCTTACCTGTGGTGACGTGCCTGCCGGCGGCGCCGTTGCCGCACACCCCCTGAGCCTACGCGCTGAACGCACAGGGCCTCCCCCGGTCCGGGCCGACCGGGGGAGGCCGTCCACAGGCTGTGGGTACGGCCTGTGGGTATCGCTCGCGAAGGTCAGCCGGAGAGGCGGACCGGCATGATCAGGTACTGGTACGCCTTGTCCTCCTCGGCGTCCACCGAGGCCTTGCCGCTGAGGAGGGCGGGCTTGGTCGGGGTGGTGAAGCTCAGCTGGGCGTAGGCGGAGTCGATGGCCTTGAGGCCCTCCTCCAGGTAGCCCGGGTTGAAGGCGATCGAGATGTCGTCGCCCTCGAGGTCCGCGTCGATCCGCTCGGTGGCCTGAGCGTCGTCGCCCGAGCCGGCCTCCAGGGTCAGCACGCCCTGCTCGAAGCTGAGCCGGACCGGGGTGTTGCGCTCGGCGACCAGCGAGACGCGCTTGAGCGCCTCCAGGAACGGCTGGGTCTGGATCGCGGCGACGGCGCTGAACTCGGTCGGGAAGAGGCTGCGGAACTTGGGGAACTCGCCCTCCAGCAGCCGCGTGGTGGTGCGGCGCCCGGCGCCCTCGAACCCGATCAGGCCCTCGCCCGCGCCGCCCGAGGACAGCGCGATCGAGACGTTGTCGCCGCTGCCCAGGGACTTGGCGATGTCCTGCAGGGTCTTGGCCGGGACGAGCGCGACGGCGGAGATGTCCGACTGCTCGGGCTTCCACAGCAGCTCGCGCACGGCGAAGCGGTAGCGGTCGGTGGCGGCCAGGGTGATCCGGTCGCCCTCGATCTCGACCCGGACGCCGGTGAGCACCGGCAGGGTGTCGTCGCGGCCGGCGGCCACGGCGGCCTGGCTGACCGCGGAGGCGAAGACGTCACCCGGGACGGTGCCGGTGGCGGTGGGCATCTGGGGCAGCGCCGGGTACTCGTCCACCGGGAGGGTGGGGAGGGTGAACCGGGAGCTGCCGCAGACCACGCTGACCCGCTGGCCGTCGGTGGAGATCTCCACCGGCCTGTTGGGGAGGTTGCGCGAGATGTCGTTCAGCAGGCGGCCGGAGACCAGGACGGTGCCGGCCTCCTCGACGTCCGCCTCCAGCTCGACCCGGGCCGAGACCTCGTAGTCGAAGCCGGACAGGGCCAGGCTGCCGTCCTGTGCCGTCAGCAGCAGGCCGGCCAGCACCGGCACCGGCGGCCGTGCCGGGAGGCTGCGGGCAGCCCAGGCCACCGCCTCCGCGAGGACGTCACGCTCCACCCGGAACTTCACCGGTAACCGCCTCCTGGATCGAGCGCTCCCGCTCGCACTCTGGTTCGTCTGATCTTGATCGTCGGGCCGGCCGTCCGCCGAGCTCTGCCACTCCGCTTCCAGCTTGCCGAGGACAGTCTGACGTACTCCGCCGACAGACGGGGCAGACGGGCGGAAGCAACCCGAACAGATGTCGGGCGAGCGTTGTCCACAGATTTCGGGCCCACCTGCTTTGAAACGCATCGATGGGTCTAACTGTGTAGTGGTAGTAGTAGGGCCTGTGGAAACCGTGGATAACCCCGTTTCCGCAGGTCAGCCCCCGAATTTTGTCCACAGTGGGTGTGGACGGCGGCTGTGGACGGACACGGCCCGCTGTGGACGGCGGAGCGTTACCCACAGGGCACCGAACGTATCCACAGGTTTTCCCCAGGGCCGTCCCCAGATCCGGGCCCGGTTATCCACGGGGCCCGGTCAACTTTTCGTGACGCCTTTCACACCAGGGCGTGAACGCCGCCCCACGGTTGTCGAACTGTGGACGCCGCTGTGGACAAGCTGGGGATAACCCGTCCGATCCTGGGGACAAGCGGTGGATAACCCGAACGGCCCACTGGCGGCCCCTCAATTGTCCACACCCTGTGGATAACTGTTGTGCACAAGTCCACAGGCACCTGACCTGCGCGGAAGAGCGTAGCGGCGCCCCGCCTGTGGAGGAATTCTGGATAACTCCGGGCCCTGTGGCCTGTGGACGGCGGAGAAAGCCCGTCATCTGTGGACGAGTGCCGTCCCCGCCGCCGGTTTTCGAATCGGCGGTCAGATGTTCGACGCCGACCGTGGACTGGCGCACCGTCCGTCGGGGAATCCATGCCCCGCATTCGGGTGACGCACACCTGTGGATACGCCGAGAGGGCGTCAGGATCGCTCCTGACGCCCTCTCGCCGGGTCGTGCTGCGGCCGGCCTCCGCAGCGGTGGCTGCGCAGGGCCCAACGGCCGTGGAAGGACTAGCTCTTGATGCGGTTGGTGAGCTCGGTGACCTGGTTGTAGATCGAGCGCCGCTCCGCCATCAGCGAGCGGATCTTGCGGTCCGCGTGCATCACGGTCGTGTGGTCCCGGCCGCCGAACTGCGCGCCGATCTTCGGCAGCGACAGGTCGGTGAGCTCCCGGCACAGGTACATCGCGATCTGACGTGCGGTCACCAGCACGCGGCTGCGCGAGGATCCGCAGAGGTCGTCCACGCCCAGCCCGAAGTACGCGGCGGTCTGCTGCATGATGACCTGAGCGGTGATCTCCGGGCCCGCGTCCTCGTCGCCGCCCGGGATCAGGTCCTTGAGGACGATGCCGGCCAGCTCCAGGTCCACCGGTGCCCGGTTGAGGTTGGCGAAGGCGGTGACCCGGATCAGGGCCCCCTCCAACTCCCGGATGTTGCGGGTGATCCGGGACGCGATGAACTCCAGCACGTCGGCGGGGGCGTTGAGTTGCTCCTGGATCGCCTTCTTGCGGAGGATCGCGATCCGGGTCTCCAGCTCCGGCGGGGTGACGTCGGTGATCAGGCCCCACTCGAAGCGGTTGCGCAGCCGGTCCTCCAGCGTGGTCAGCAGCTTGGGCGGCCGGTCCGACGAGAGGACGATCTGCTTGTTCGCGTTGTGCAGGGTGTTGAAGGTGTGGAAGAACTCCTCCTGCGTGGACTCCTTCTGCGCGAGGAACTGGACGTCGTCCACGAGCAGGATGTCCATGTCCCGGTAGCGCTTGCGGAAGGTGTCCGCCTTGCCGTCCCGGATCGAGTTGATGAACTCGTTGGTGAACTCCTCCGAGGACACGTACCGCACGCGGGTGCCCGGGAAGAGGCTGCGCGAGTAGTGCCCGATGGCGTGCAGCAGGTGGGTCTTGCCCAGCCCGGACTCGCCGTAGATGAAGAGCGGGTTGTACGCCTTGGCCGGGGCCTCGGCGACCGCGACCGCCGCCGCGTGCGCGAAGCGGTTGCTCGCGCCGATGACGAAGGTGTCGAAGAGGTACTTGGGGTTCAGTCGGGCGGCCGGCTCGTCCTTGCGCGAGCCGCCGGCCGGGGGAGCCCCGGGGGGCGCGGGGACGCCCGGCACCGCGGGGCGGTCGGTGGCGCGCTCCGGCGCGGGCTTGTCGGACGGGCGCCCGCCACCGGGACGCGCGCCGGGGGAGCGGCGGCCGCCGGTGGTGCGGGGCTGCTCGTTCGGGCCGGGGCCGTAGGCGCCGCCGAAGAGGTCGCCCTGGGTGGTCGCGGGCGGGCCGGGCATCGGGCGCGGCGCCGGCCGGGAGACCGGCTCGTCGTCGACGTCGTGGTACTGGCCGCCGTCGTGGTCCTGGTAACCGGACCACGAGTGGGGCGCCGCCGGACCGCCGTAGGGCGCGGGGCGCTGCTCGTAGCCGCCGGTGTCGTACCGGGGGCGGTCGTAGTCCTGCTCGTACTGCTGCTGGTATCCCTGGCCGCCGTAGCCGCCGTCGTCCTGGACGGGACCCGGGTAGGGCTCCACGGGGGCGTGGGGGGCTGGTGCGGGGGTGGTGGGGACGGCGTTGGCGTCGACCATCACGGCGATGCGCACCGGGCGGCTGAGCTCGCGGCTGAGGGCCTCGGTCAGCTGCGGCAGCAGTCGGCCCTCCAGCACCTGCTTGGCCCGCTCGTTCGGGGTCGCCAGCAGGGCGGTGTCGTGCATCATCCACATCGGCTGGGTGCGCTGCACCCACTGCTTGTCCATCTCCCCGACGTCCGGGTCGCTGACCAGCCGCTCGACGACCCTCGCCCAGACCGGGACGAGGTCGCTGTTGACATCAGCCACTGGTGCACGCTTTCCAAGAACAAAACCAGACAAGTCCTGCAACGGTAGTCAGCGAACAGAGCGGGATCAAGTCGTTGTCCACAGGCTGTGGGCAAACCGGACGAGCCGGGCCCCCGGGACGGCTGGTTTGACCCTCGTGCCCCGTCCCGCGTACCGTAACCAGGTCGAGTTGTCGATGGCCGCTGCCGCATGTCCGCGGGTCCACCCGCTCCATAAGGCGCGCAGCACGGGCGCCGTGGATTGCCTCATACCCCAGCCGAACTGGGGGAACGGGCCGGATTTCCGAATCAGGGGAGATCACGCGGACGCACGGTGACGGCCAAGCGACTCCCCGTCATCCTACGATTCACCTCAGGAGCCCCCGAGTGAGCAAGCGCACCTTCCAGCCGAACAACCGTCGCCGCGCGAAGACCCACGGCTTCCGGCTGCGTATGCGTACCCGCGCCGGCCGCGCCATCCTGGCTGCCCGCCGTGGCAAGGGCCGCGCCAGTCTGTCCGCCTGATCCACGACAGAGTCTGTTGTGCTGCCCTCCGAGAATCGGCTGCGGCGGCGCCAGGACTTCGCGACCGCGGTGAAACGCGGTCGTCGGGCCGGCCGGCCCCTGTTGGTCGTCCATCTCAGCAGAGACGGTGACCCCAAGGGCCAGGCCGACCGGACCAGCGACTCCCGCCCGCACGTCGCCGAGGGGACTCCTTCGGCGCGTGCGGGTTTCGTCGTGAGCAAGGCCGTTGGCCCCGCGGTCGTTCGCAACCTGGTCAAGCGCCGGTTGCGCCACCTCGTACGTGATCGTCTGTCCGGGCTGCCCGCCGGTAGCCTGATAGTGGTGCGTGCGCTGCCCCAGGCCGCGTCCGCCTCGTACCAGGACCTCGAACGTGACCTGGACGCGGCGCTCAAGCGGTTGCTGAAGGCGGAGCCCGCCACGACGGCGCCGACGGGAGCAGGGCGATGAAGTACCTGCTGATGGGTCTGATCAGGGTCTACCAGTGGACGATCAGCCCACTGCTCGGTCCGGTCTGCCGCTATTACCCCTCCTGCTCGCACTACGGCTTCGAGGCCGTGAAGGTGCACGGAGCGGTCAAGGGCGGCGGGCTGACCGTCTGGCGCATCCTGCGCTGCAATCCGTGGAGCCCCGGCGGGGTCGATCACGTCCCGCCGCGCAAGCACCCGGTGTGGCACCGCCGGTTGCGGGACCGGCTGAGCAGCCGGTCCACCACCGGGGCGCCGGTGGCCACCACCCCCGCCGGTCCGGCCCCCGAGGGCCCGGCGACCATTGGCCCCGAGCGGCCGATCCACTTGTCCAAGGAGCCTGACCGGTGACCTTCTCCTTCCTGAACCCCCTGTACACAGCGGTGTCCTGGATCATCGTCCAGTTCCACACGCTGTACAGCAACGTCTTCGACCCGGACGGTGGCTGGGCCTGGGGTCTTGCCATCGCCTCGATGGTGGTCGTCATCCGGATCTGCCTGATCCCGCTCTTCGTGAAGCAGATCAAGGCGACCCGGGCCATGCAGGCGATCCAGCCGAAGATGAAGGCCATCCAGGAGCGCTACAAGAACGACCGGCAGCGCCAGTCCGAAGAGATGATGAAGCTGTACAAGGATGCGGGTACCAACCCGTTCTCCAGCTGCCTTCCCATCATCGTCCAGGCGCCGTTCTTCACCGCCCTCTACGGCGTGCTCGCCAATGTGGCCAAGGGCCACGACATCGGCGTCATCCACGGCGACCTGCTGACGAGCGCCGGCAAGGCGCACATCTTCGGTGCCCCGCTCTCCGCGACCTTCGTCAGCAGCAGTGAGACCAGCGTCAAGATCGTCACCGCGGTGATGATCCTCATGATGTCGGCGTCGCAGTTCATCACCCAGCGCCAGCTGATGACCAAGAACGTCGACCTCACGGTGAAGACGCCGTTCATGCAGCAGCAGAAGATGCTGATGTACGTCTTCCCGATCATGTTCGCCGTCATGGGCATCAACTTCCCGGTCGGTGTCCTGGTCTACTGGCTGACCACCAACGTCTGGTCGATGGGCCAGCAGCTGATCGTCATCCGCAACAACCCGACTCCGGGCAGCAAGGCCTGGGACGAGCGGCAGGTGCGCCTCAAGAAGGCCGGTCGCCTGAACCCGGACGGCTCGGAGATCAAGGGCGCCCTGTGGGGCATGCTGCCCCCGTCGAAGGCGGCCCTCACCGCCGCCGCCGAGGCCTCCGCGACGGTCGAGGAGTCGGTGCAGGCGCGTCGCCAGCAGCCCCGCAAGCAGACCAAGGCCCAGCGCCAGCACACCGGTGGCCAGACCGGGAGCCTGATCAAGGACGCCCCGGCGGAGGAGGAGCCCGCGGACACCGTCGCGGCCGACGCCGGCGGCGCCAAGCCGACCGCGGCCAAGCCCGGCACCTCCCGCCCCGGTGGCGCCAAGCCCGGTGCCGCCCGTCAGCAGCCGAAGCGCGGCGGCCAGCGGCCGAAGAAGAAGTCCTGACCGGCTTCGTCCAGAGCTTCGTTCCCGGCCCACCCAACCTGGGCCTCATCTCCGAAGGAGTCCATCAGTGACGGAAGGCACCACCTCCGCCGTCGAGGCCGAGGCCGCCGCCAGCGCCGACGAGAGCCTCATCGCCCGTCTGGAGCAGGAGGGCGACATCGCGGCGGACTACCTGGAGGGTCTGCTCGACATCGCCGACCTCGACGGTGACATCGACATGGACGTCGAGGGCGACCGTGCCCTGGTCTCCATCGTCAGCGACGGCAACGACCGGGCGATCCAGCGCCTGGTCGGCCAGGACGGTGAGGTGCTGGAGGCCCTGCAGGAGCTGACCCGGTTGGCCGTCCACCGGGAGACCGGTGAGCGCAGCCGCCTCATGCTGGACATTGCCGGCTTCCGGGCCCGCAAGCGCGAGGAGCTGGCCGCGCTCGGTGCCGAGGCCGCCGAGCAGGCCAAGCGCACGGGCGAGCAGATCAAGCTGCGGCCGATGACGCCCTTCGAGCGCAAGGTGGTCCACGACGCGGTCGCCGCGGCGGGTCTGCGCAGCGAGTCCGAGGGCGAGGAGCCCCAGCGGTGCGTGGTCGTGCTGCCGGCCTGAGGCCGGCAGGTCGACGACCGGTCGCCGCGGTGACCGGTGCGCTTCACAGGACGCGACCCCGTCCGCCTCGTGCGGGCGGGGTCGTCGTCCCTTCGCGGGGCGGTGGCCCGGCGACAGATGTTTCACGTGGAACTGTGCGGGAGAGCGGGTCGGTGGATCCGGGGATCGGAGAGGTCGAGATGGACACGGAGAGCACGGCTGACGGCCAGCCGGGGGCGGGTGCCGTCAATCCGGCCGCTGAGGGCGAGGGCCCCCCGGCGCCCGCCGCGGTCGAGTCGGCCGAGGCGCCGGCCGTCGCCCGGGAGGTCTTCGGCGAGCGCTTCGACGCCGCGGTCCGCTACACCGAGCTGCTGGCCACCGCGGGCGTCCAGCGCGGGCTGATCGGGCCGCGCGAGGTGCCCCGGCTCTGGGACCGGCACGTGCTGAACTGCGCGGTGCTCGCCGAGCTGCTGCCGGTCGGCACCACGCTGTGCGACGTCGGCTCCGGCGCCGGTCTGCCGGGCATCCCGGTGGCGCTGGCCCGTCCGGACGTCTCGGTGACGCTGCTGGAGCCGCTGCTGCGGCGGACCACCTTCCTGGAGGAGGTCGTCCGCGAGCTGGCCCTGGAGAACGTCACCGTGCTGCGAGGCCGGGCCGAGGAGATGGTCGGCAAGCTCGCGGTGGACGTGGTGACCGCCCGGGCGGTGGCACCGCTGGACCGGTTGGCCGGCTGGGGCATGCCGCTGCTGCGCCCGCACGGGCAGATGCTGGCGCTCAAGGGCGACAGCGCCGAGCAGGAGCTGGCCGACTCGCGGGCCGGTCTGGCCAGGCTGGGCGCGGTCGAGTGGAGCGTCATCTCGGTCGGCGAGGGCACTCTGGAGACCTCGACCCGGGTGGTCCAGGTCAAGGCCGGGGAGAGCCCCGGCGGGGTGAAGGCGGCGACCCGGCGGGCCAAGGCGGCGCGGGCCGGCCGGACCGCCGCTCCCCGCACCGGGGAGCGCGGCCGGGGCGGGCGGCGCCGGAGCCGCTGACGCCTGGGTGACGCTCGACACTCGCCACGACGGGCGGGTGGCCCTCCCGAACGGGGAGGGCCACCCGCCCGTCGTCATCGAGGTGAAGAGCGGGCCACTGTACCGTCACCGGAGTGTCGCAACGTCAGATTTCCGACAAAGCGGGCATGGTGTTTCACGTGAAACGTCGCTCCCTGCTCTCCGGAATCCTGAGTCGCGGCCGGGCCGCGACTGTTGCCGCTCCGGTTTCACGTGAAACACTGACCCCCATGCAGGACTCGGAGACCATCGACCAGATCGATGACACGCCCATCGCGCGTGCTGCCCAGGCTGCGGTCCAGGCGATCGGCCGGGCCGGTGAGGGTCTGCCCCGGCCCGCCGCGACCCGGGTGATCGTGGTCGCCAACCAGAAGGGCGGGGTCGGCAAGACGACGACCACCGTCAACATGGCCGCCTCGCTCGCGATGCACGGACTGCGCGTCCTGGTCGTCGACCTCGACCCGCAGGGGAACGCCTCCACCGCCCTCGGCATCGACCACCACGCCGAGGTGCCGTCGATCTACGACGTCCTCGTGGAGGGCAAGCCGCTCGCCGACGTGGTGCAGCCGGTGCTGGACGTCGAGGGGCTCTTCTGCGTGCCCGCCACCATCGACCTGGCCGGCGCGGAGATCGAGCTGGTGTCGCTGGTGGCCCGGGAGAGCCGCCTCCAGCGCGCCATCGCCGCCTACGAGCAGCCGCTCGACTACATCCTGATCGACTGTCCGCCCTCGCTGGGCCTGCTGACGGTCAACGCCCTGGTGGCCGGCCAGGAGGTGCTGATCCCGATCCAGTGCGAGTACTACGCACTGGAGGGCCTCGGCCAGCTGCTGCGCAACGTCGAGCTGGTGCGCGCGCACCTCAACCCCTCGCTGCACGTCTCGACCATCCTGCTGACCATGTACGACGCCCGGACCAGGCTGGCCGCCCAGGTGGCCGAGGAGGTCCGGACCCACTTCCCGCAGGAGGTGCTGAGCACGGCGATCCCGCGCTCGGTGCGCATCTCGGAGGCACCCAGCTACGGTCAGACGGTGCTCACCTACGACCCGGGTTCCACCGGTGCGCTCTCCTACCTGGAGGCGGCCCGGGAGCTCGCGCTGCGTGCGGTGGGCCAGGCCGGGGGCTCGCTGGTGGGCCAGCAGCGCAGCGGCAGCGGTACGGGGCACGGCGCCCCGGTGGCACAGCACGGTACGACGGAGGGTCAGCAGTGAGTGGTGGTCGCAGGGGTCTGGGTAAGGGGCTCGGGGCGCTGATCGGCCCCGCGGCGCCGACGGACGGCGGGGCTGCGGCGCAGCCCGTCACGGCCGTGCCCGCGCCGGCCTCGGTGGTGGCGACCGGAGCCGTCTCGCCGACCGCCGTGCCGGTGCTGCCGGGCGGTCGCGGAACGGTGGCCGCCAGGGTGGCCGTGGAGAGCCTGCGGGAGCAGCCGGCCCCGGTGCCCGGGGCCTTCTTCGCCGAGCTGCCGATCGACGCGATCACGCCCAACCCGCGCCAGCCGCGTGACGTCTTCGACCCGGACAAGCTGGCCGAGCTGGTCTCCTCCATCAAGGAGGTGGGTCTGCTCCAGCCGGTCGTGGTGCGCCAGATCGGGCCGGAGCGCTTCGAGCTGATCATGGGCGAGCGCCGCTGGCGCGCCTCCCGGGACGCCGGGCTGGACCGGATCCCGGCGATCGTCCGGGCCACCGAGGACGACAAGCTGCTGCTGGACGCCCTCCTGGAGAACCTGCACCGGGCGGAGCTCAACCCGCTGGAGGAGGCGGCCGCCTACGACCAGCTGCTGCGGGACTTCTCCTGCACCCACGACGAGCTCGCGGACCGGATCGGCCGCTCGCGTCCGCACGTCACCAACACGCTGCGGCTGCTGAAGCTCCCGCCCGCGGTCCAGAGCCGGGTGGCCGCCGGGGTGCTGTCGGCCGGGCACGCCAAGGCGCTGGTGAGCCTGGCGGATCCGGAGCGGCAGGAGGAGCTGGCCGCACGGATCAACCGCGAGGGCCTCTCGGTGCGGACCACCGAGGAGATCGTCAAGTTGATGGGCCTGGAGGAGAAGCCGAAGCGCCCGGCGCCGAAGGCGGGCAAGCTGAACTCCCCGGCCTTCAACGACCTGGCGAGCCGGCTGTCGGACCGCTTCGACACCCGGGTCAAGGTCGAGGTGACGCAGCGCGGCGGGAAGCTCGGCAAGGGCAAGGTGGTGCTGGAGTTCGGTTCGGTCGAGGACCTGAACCGGATCCTGGACAGCCTGGCCCCGGGCGAGGACGGACTGCGGCTGTCGCAGGGCTGAGGCCGGCCGAAGAGGCGTGACCCGATGGGTGCATGTTCCGCGTGAGCGCTGTTTCACGTGAAACATGCACCCATCGGCGTTCGGGGGGAATGCTCGACTGTGGAGTGGACGAGGAGGTGCGGGGCATGGGACGCCGGATCGCTCCGCTGACGCTGGACAACCTCGCGGATCTGCCGACGACCTGCCGCTCCTGCGTGTTCTGGGAGCTGGACCCGGTGAGCGGGAAGGCGGCGGTGGAGTCCGGCAAGCCCGAGCTGGAGAAGGAGGGGTGGATCTCCGCGGTGCTGCTGGAGTGGGGCTCCTGCGGCCGGATCGTCTACGTGGACGACCAGCCCGCGGGATTCGTGCTCTACGCGCCGCCGGCCTACGTGCCGCGCTCGCAGTCCTTCCCGACCAGTCCGGTGTCGCCGGACGCCGTCCAGCTGATGGTCAGCCGGGTGCTCCCGGGCTATCAGCGGCAGGGGCTCGGCCGGGTGCTCGTGCAGACGGTGGCCAAGGACCTGGTGGGGCGCGGCGTGCGCGCGATCGAGGCCTTCGGCACGACGGGACGGTTGCCGACGAGCTGCGTGCTGCCGGCCGACCACCTGCTCGCGGTCGGCTTCAAGACGGTGCGGCCGCACGCCCGCTACCCGCGGCTGCGGCTGGAGGCGCGGACCACGCTGTCCTGGCGCGGCGACGTGGAGGTGGCATTGGAGCGCCTGCTCGGCGGCGGCCGCAAGGAGCCGGCCCTGCGGCCGTTCTGAGCCGCTCGGCAGGGCCCGGAACGACGGAGGCGGGGCTCCCCGGTGATGGGGAGCCCCGCCTCCGCGGGCGGTCGAGGACCTAGATGTACTCGGCCAGCTCGCGCAGCAGCGCGGCCTTCGGACGGGCACCGGTGATGGACTTCACCGGCTCGCCGCCCTTGTACACGATCAGGGTCGGGATCGAGATGACGTTGTACTGGGCGGCCGTCACCTGGTTGGCGTCGACGTCGAGCTTGGCGACGGTCAGCTTGTCGCCGTGCTCGGCCGCGATCTCCTCCAGGATGGGGGCGACCTGGCGGCACGGGCCGCACCAGGTGGCCCAGAAGTCGACCAGGACGGGCTTGTCGCTGTCCAGGACGTCGGCCTGGAACGTCGCGTCGGTGACGGTGGTGGTGGCGCCGGCCACGGGGACTCCTCGGGTTCGGACGGAGAGGGCTGCTGCCAGGAGAACAACGGGCGGACCCGTTCTGTTTCTGCCTGGCCGGGGGCGGGGTGTTCCACGTGGAACACAGTGTGGCGCCCCCGCGGGGGGATCGGTCGGTGCGGCGGGGCTCAGACCGCGACGGCGGCGGCCTTGGCCTCCAGGTCGTCCAGCGCGGCGAGGTAGCGCTCGGCGTCCAGGGCGGCGGAGCAGCCGGTGCCGGCCGCGGTGATGGCCTGGCGGTAGGTGTGGTCGACGACGTCGCCGGCGCCGAACACGCCCGGGATGTTGGTCCGGGTGGAGGGGGCCTCGACCTTGAGGTAGCCCTCGGCGTCGAGGTCCAGCTGGCCCTTGAACAGCTCGGTGCGCGGGTCGTGGCCGATCGCGATGAACAGGCCGGTGACGTCCAGCTCGCGGGTCTCGCCGGTGGTGGTGTCGCGCAGGGTCACGCCGCTCAGCTTCGGGTCGCCGTGGATGGCCTCGACCGCGCTGTCCCACTCGAAGCGGATCTTCTCGTCGGCGAAGGCGCGCTCCTGCATCGCCTTGGAGGCGCGCAGGGTGTTCCGCCGGTGGATGATCGTGACGCTGCGGGCGAAGCGGGACAGGAAGGTGGCCTCCTCCAGGGCGGTGTCACCGCCGCCGACGACCGCGATGTCCTGGTCGCGGAAGAAGAAGCCGTCGCAGGTCGCGCACCAGGAGACGCCGCGGCCGGAGAGCTTGTCCTCGTTCGGCAGGTCCAGCTTGCGGTGCTGGGAGCCGGTGGTGACGATCACCGCGCGGGCCTTGTGGACGTTGCCCTCGGAGTCGGTGACGGTCTTGATGTCGCCGGTGAGGTCGACCGCGACGATGTCGTCCGGGACGAGCTCGGCGCCGAAGCGCTCGGCCTGGGCGCGCATGTTGTCCATCAGCTCCGGGCCCATGATGCCGTCCCGGAAGCCCGGGAAGTTCTCGACCTCGGTGGTGTTCATCAGCGCGCCACCGGCGGTGACGGCACCCTCGAAGACCAGCGGCTTGAGGGAGGCCCGGGCCGTGTAGAGCGCGGCGGTGTAGCCGGCGGGGCCGGAACCGATGATGATCACGTTACGGACGTCGCTCACTGCATCTCCTGGTTCGCATCGCGACCCGCGTTTGCTGCGGGGAGGGCGGTCCTGCTCCGCCGCCCGGGACAACGACTGACCAGTGTCTCGCATTCCCAGGCGGATCAGTACCAGGCGCCCGCACTCCGGAAGCGGCGCGGCGGCCACGGCGTCGATCGCACGGGAACCGGCGGGCATCCGGAAAGGGTTCCGGGGGCACCGCCGGGGCACCGCCGGTCAGCGGGCGGGGACCTCGCGGTGCAGCACGGTCACGCAGTCGGGGGAGCGCAGGTAGACGTCGACGTCGCCGGGCTTGCCGGGCGCCGGGTAGACCAGGACGTCGACCGGGGAGCCGGCGTAGCTGCCGTGGTCGGTGGCCAGCGGTGTGCCCGTGGCGGGGGCCGGGCAGGTCCGGCCGGCCTGGGGCGCCGGCTCGGAGGTGAGCGGCTGCCGGCCTTCGTCCGGTGCGGCGGCGGAGGGCTTGGCGGCGCCGTTCGGCGGCGAGCCCACGACGGCGCCGGAGCGGGCCAGGAGCTTCTGGACCTGGTCGGCGAGCTGATCGTCGCTGTACCGGGTGCCCCCGCCCAGGGCGTGTTCGGCCTTGGAGCTGTGCCCGGCGTCGGCGGTGGCCGGCGTGGCGGCCGAGGAGGCCGTGTCGTGGGAGCCGGAGTCCGCCGGGAACAGCAGCGCGCCGCCGAGGCCGAGCGCGGCGAGCGCGGCGGCGGCACCGAGCAGGAGACCGACGCGCCGCCGTCGGGAGCGGGGGCGGCCGGGACCGGTGGCCCCGGCGCCCCGGGCGGGCGGCGCCGCGGGGGCCGTGGCGGGACGGGGCGCCGGGGCCGGGGCAGCCGGTCCGCGGGTGCTCGCGGGGGCCTCGTGCGGTCCGTCGGCGGCGTCGCGCCGGGCGGCCTCCTCGGCGAGGGCGGCGTCCAGCCGGGCGACGACGTCGGCCGGCATCGTCGGGGCCTCGCCCCCGCCCAGCAGCGCGCGGACCTCGCCGAGCGCGTCGAAGGTCTCGTGGCACTCGGCGCAGCCGCTCAGGTGCCGGTGCAGGACCTCGACGGCGGCGGCGTCCTCGATCAGCTCCTCGGCGAGGTCGGCGAGCTCGTCGACGGAGGGGTGGGACCCGGGGGCGCCGGGGCGATCGGTGGGGTCGGACGGGTCGGGGAAGGAGAAGGGGACCGTCATCGCGTGCTCGCGTCTCCTTCCAGAATCGTCCGGCCGTTGTCCGGGCCTGTTCCTGTGACGGTGCGGGTGCCGCTCGGGTTCCCGGGGGCGTTCCCCGGCCCGCTGCCCGGGGCCTTCCGCCGTGGTGGTGCGGCGCCGGGGGCGGACGTGGTTCCACGTGGAACGTCGCCCCCGCCGCCCTCGCGGAGGTGGCGGACCAGCGGCAGCAGCCGGGCCCGGCCGCGGGCGCAGCGGCTCTTCACCGTGCCGACCGGCACGCCCAGCAGCTCGGCGGCCTCGGCGACCGGGTAGCCCTGCATGTCGACCAGGACCAGGGCGGCCCGCTGGTCGGCGGGCAGTTCGGCGAGCGCCGCCGTCACCTCGCGGTGCACCTCGGCCCGGACGACGGGGGAGTCGGCGGGCTCGGCGGAGCCGACCAGGGTGTCCAGCCGATGCGGGTCGTCGTCCAGCGGGCTGGTGCGGCGGGTGGCGCTGCGTCGGGCGCGGTCCAGGCAGGCGTTGACCACGATCCGGTGCAGCCAGGTGGTGACGGCGGAGCGGCCCTGGAAGCCCGGCGCGGCGCGGAAGGCGGAGACCAGGGCGTCCTGGAGCGCGTCGGCCGCCTCCTCCCGGTCGCCCAGCGTGCGCAGGGCGACCGCCCACAGCCGGTCGCGGTGGCGGGCCACCAGCTGCCCGAAGGCGTCCGGGTCGCCGGCGACGTGCCGGGCGAGCAGCGTCGCGTCGTCGTCCGCCACCGTCACCCCTTGACCCCTTGCCGTCGTTCCGCAGACCGGACGCCGGTCAGCCGAAGACCTTCACCTCGGCGACGTGGCCGTGGTACCTGCCGTCGCTGACATCCTTCGTCAGGGCGGTCAGCCAGAGCAAGAGGTACCGCGTGGTGACCGGAGTCCCGGGGGTGTACGAGACGTTGGTGCCGCTCTGCTTGTCGAGGACCGTGAAGGCGTCCGGCTTCAGGTCCAGGGGGTTGGCCGCACCGGCCGGGGGCACGCGCAGCTCCGCGGTCTGCTCGCCGCCCGCGAACTGGACGGTCACCGACGAGACGGTCTGCACCGAGCCGAGGTCGATCATCAGTCCGGTACCCGACTTGAGGGCGGGTTTCGCGGGGCCCAGCTGGTCGACGTACCAGCCGGTGTCCCAGGAGGTGCGCGGATCGCCGTCGTAGGCGTTGGGGAGGCTGTCCTTGCCCTCGGGCTCCCCGGGGTTGCGCCCGAGCGGGTTGTACGACTGGGCGTCCTTGATCTGGATCGGGACGGGCGGGTGCGTGGCCGCGTGCGCGCTCGGTGCGGCGGTGCTGACCGAGGGCTGGGGGGCCGCGACGGCCGAGCCGTTGTTGCGCAGGTGGTCGACGGCCTGCCAGGAGGCGACGCCGATGGCGCCCAGGGCGACCGTCCAGGCCGTCGCCTTGACCACCCGGCGAAGCCGCCGCCGGGTGCGCCGGACGGCGGACGGACGGGGGCGGGCCTGGGGCGGCAGCGGGGGTACGACGGGACCGTCGACGACCCGGGTCGGGTTGGGCGCGGTCGGCAGGGCGTGGGTGTTGTGCCGGGGCGGCGGGGTGAAGACGGGCAGCTCGGGCTCGGGCTGGCGGATGCGGGGCATCAGCGAGATCGCCTTGGCCAGCTGCTCCGGCGTGGTGATCGGCTCGGCGTGGTGCGGCGGGTGGTCGAAGAGGGCGCGCGCGGCGAGCTCGGACAGGCCCTTGTGGACGCCCGCCCGGACCTGGTCGGGGGCGGCGTTCTGGAGGCCCTTGGGCAGGCCCTGGAGGTCGTAGCGGTCCTCCGGGTAGGGCCAGCGGTGGGTGAGCGCGGCGAAGAGCAGGGCGCCGATGGCGCGGGTGTCGGCGCGCTCGGCGTCGTCGGTGGCGCCCTCGGCGGGCAGCCCGCGCAGGGCGGCGTCCACCGCGATGCCGTTGATCCGGTACTGGCCGCTGTCGGTGCGCAGCACGCAGCGGGGGGTGAGCCGCAGGTGGGCCTGGCCGCGCCGATGGGCGGCGGCGACCGCGTCCGTCACCTGGCGGACCATCTGGTACGCCTCGTGCGGCTCCATCGGGCCGTCGGCGAGCAGCTTGGCGAGGTCGGAGGCGTGCGGCAGCCACTCCCGCACGACGTAGACCAGCTCGCCCTCCTGGACGGCGTCCAGGACCTGGACGAAGCGCGGGTCGCCGAGCAGGGCGGCGGACTTGGCGGCGGCGAGCACCTTGCGGGCGCGCTGGTGGCCGGAGGCCATCAGGTGGACGCCGACGGCCCGGCGCAGCTTCTCGTCGACGGCGCGCCAGCTGCTGAAGGTCTCGGTGTGGGAGATGCACTCCTCCAGCCGGTACCGGTGGCCGATCTTGTCGCCGCTGTGCCGCATCGGGGCGGGGAGGGTGCGGGGCAGGGCGGAGGTGTCGCGGGGGTCGACGGTGGGCTGCGGGTCGGTGGGGGCGCGGCGGGGGGTGCCGTTGGCCGGCTGCGGGGCCGCGGCGGGTTTCTTCGCCGTGCCGCCGGCGGCGAGTTCGGCGGCGATCTCGTCGACCGAGAGCGGCGCGGTGATCTCCGAGGTCTCCTCACCGACCGAGGCGTCGTCGGGGGAGCCGGAGCCGGCGGAGCCCGCCGGGGTGTCCGGGGTGTCCGGGGAGGAGGTGCCGGAGGAGGGGGCGTCGTCGCCCGGGGCGCTCTTCGCGCCCGCGAGCTCGTCGATCGCCGCGGCCAGCGCGGCGTCGTCCGCCGCCCCGTCAGCTGCTGACGTGTCGACGACCGCCTTGGTGCCATCAGCCACCGTGGTCCTGCCTCCCCTTGTTTCGCCCCGGCTGAGAGAGTCGCTGGAGCCCGCGGGTTGGCGGCCCTGTGCTCCAGGACAATTGTGCCCACTCTTCTCCACCGGGTACGACCGCTGAGGGGGCCGCTCGGTTGCGTGGAGGTGGAGAGATGTGGTGCAGAACCGACACCGGGCCGCCACCTGCGGGGCCGGGCGGTCCCGGTGCGGGTGGCGGCCCGGTGCCGGGCCGGACCGGCTCGTGAGCCGGTGGTCGCGGTTGACGCCCGGTCAGGGCGTCGGCCGGTCCGGGCGGTTGGTGCGTCGGGTCAGCGGCCGAGCCGGCCGCGCACCATGCCGAGCATGGCGTTGAGCTCCTCGATCCGGAGCCTTTTCGCGATGAGCACGAACACGGCCAGCTGGAGGCCGCCCGCCGCGACGACGGAGGCGACGCTGCCCGGCCAGCCGCCGAGTGCGCGCTGGACCGCCAGGCTGACGCCGAGCCCGACCAGGGCCGCCGGGACGGACGCGGCGGCCAGGCGGCTGTAGGTGCGGCCGATGCTCTTGGTGTCCAGCCCGCCGATCTTCTTCTTCAGCTTCGGCACCGCGACCGTCACTCCGACGGCGTAGGCGAGGCCGTAGCCGAAGGCCATGCCGGTCACCGTCCACTGCGGCGGCAGGGCGAACCAGCAGATCAGCGAGAAGCCGGCCTGGCAGGCCGCGACCCAGACGGTGTTGGAGAACGGCGTCCGGGTGTCCTCGTAGGCGTAGAAGCCGCGCAGCATGACGTACTGCGCCGAGTACGGGATCAGGCCGAGCGCGAAGGCGGACAGCATGAGGCCGACGTTGGTCGCGTTCTCCAGGGCCGAGGTCCCGCCGCCGACGGCGTAGATCGAGCGGCCGATCACCGGGCCGAGGGACAGGAACAGGAACGCGGCCGGGACGACGGCCACCGCGGTGGTGCGCAGGCCGTAGGAGAGGTCGTCGCGGACGGCGCCGGCGTCCTCGTCGGCCGCCGCGCGGGACAGCCGGGGCAGCACCGCGCTCATGATCGAGACGGTGATGACGGCCTGCGGCAGCTGCCAGATCAGCAGCGCGTTGGAGAAGGCGGAGAGGCCGACGCCGCCGTGGCCGCCGTGCTCGGCGGCGCTGCCGGCCGCGGTGGCCAGCTGGGTGATGACGAGGTAGCCGGCCTGGTTGGCGAGGACGAAGAAGAACGTCCACTTGGCGAGGCGGGCGGCCTTGCCGAGGCCGTGGCCGCGCCAGTCGAAGCGCGGGCGGAAGTGGAACTCGGCCGCCCGCAGGTACGGGATCATCGCCAGCGACTGGACGACCAGGCCGATCAGGGTGCCGAGGCCGAGCAGCCGCACGCCCTCGGGGGTGATGTTCTCCGGCGTCACCTGGGTGGAGTCGAAGCCCCCGTAGACCCAGATGTAGGCGGCGAAGGTGAAGATCACGACGACGTTGTTGAGGACCGGGGTCCACATCATCGCGCCGAACCGGCCGCGGGCGTTGAGGATCTGGCCCATCACCACGTGGATGCCCATGAAGAAGATGGTGGGCAGGCAGTACCGGGCCAGTGCGACGGTGGTGTCGGCGCGGGCCGCGTTCTCCATCATCGGGTGGGCGATCAGCTGCACGAGGATCGGGGCGCCGAGCACGGCGAGGAACACCACGCCGCCGAGGCCGACCATCACCAGGGTGAGCAGCCGGCTGGCGTAGGCGGTGCCGCCGTCCTCGTCGTTCTTCATGCTGCGGACGAGCTGCGGCACGAAGACGGCGTTCAGCGCGCCGCCGCCGATCAGGATGTAGAGCAGGGTCGGCAGGGTGTTCGCCGCGTTGTAGGAGTCGCCCATGACGGCGATGCCGATGGCGCCGGCGATCACCATCGTGCGCAGGAAGCCGGTGCCGCGGGAGACCAGCGTGCCGGCCGCCATGATCGCGCTGGAGTTCAGCAGGCTCGCGACCTTGCCGCCGCCGCCCCCGGCCGCCGGGGCGGACTCGGCGGGCGGCGCCGGTGCGGCGTGCTCCTCGGCGGCGAAGTCCTCCAGCGGTTCGACCGCGGGCGGCAGTGCGACCGCGGCCACCTGCATGGTGGCCTCTTCCTCGGAGAGCGGGGGGTCGAACTCGATCGGGGGCACGAACGGTCGCGGCCCGTCGCCGCCGCCGTCCTGCGCCGGATACCCGCCCACGGGCGGGAACGGCGCGGGGCCGGACGGCACCGGGGCGACCGGCGGGACGGGCGCGGGCCGGGGCGCCTGCGGCGGGGCCGCGGCCTGCGCCCCCCCGCCGCCGAACAGCGCGTCCACGCCGACGTACTCGGTGGTCTCGGAATCCCACCGGGAGTGCGCCGGACCGGGCTCCCACTGCTGCTGCGGCTGCTCCGCGCCACCCCACTGACCGCCGGCCGCCGGGGCCTCCTCGCGGGGCTCCCGCCAGCCGACCGGGGTGTCCCAGCCGGGCTGCACCGGCGGCACCGGCGGCGCGAACGGCGTCGCCGGGACCGGCGCGGGGTAGCCCCCGGCCTGCGGCGGCAGCTGCGGCGGCACGTCGTACGCGGCGGTCTGCTGCTGGGGTGCGGCGGGCCCGGAGGCCTGGAGGCCGTACGGGTCCCGGCCGTCCTGCGGGGCCCCGTACGCGTCGGCCGCGTACGGGTCCTGGGCGTAGGTGTCGGCCACGTACCAGTCGCCGGACGGCGACTCGGCACCCGGCCGGTTCTCACCGCGGCCCGGCGGCCGCTCCTCGCTGCGCCCGGTCATGTCACCTCTTCGCGTTCGTGGGGGAGGCCGGCCCGGTCGGGTGCGGGGTCGGCGGTATCAAGGACCAACCTTCTCATCACTGGAGGCCCTATCCCGGCCACCGGCGCTGCTGCCGCGCGGTGTCTGCGCGGGATCGTCACCGGTGGGGCCGTCCCCGTCGGCGTGGTCCCCGTCGCCGTGGCCCCCGGAGCCCCCGTGCTCCGCGTCGTCCGCGCCGTCGGTGTCATGGGTGTCGTCGGTGTCGTCAGGGTTCCCGGCCGGGCCGGCCGTCCCGGCGGCGCCGACCGGCTGGTCGCCGTCCTCGTGCGGCTGCCCGGCCCGGCGCTTGCGCTGGCGGAAGAACCGCAGGGCCGCCAGCAGGAGCAGCAGCACCCCGCCCGCGAAGACGTACAGCACGCCGTTGGTCACCGAGGTGACCTCCACCTGGAAGTTCTGCGCCTGGCCGTACGGGCGCGGGTTGGGTCCGGTGGTGTAGAGCTGGGCGGTCATCTGGACCGGGCCGTTGTTGCGGGCCTGGGCCTGGAAGCGCACGGTGACGCCCTGCGCGGCCGGGATGACGAGGTCCTCCTGCGGGGCGACCGACAGCCGGTTCTGCTGGTGCGAGATCAGGTGCAGGCTCAGGTTGGTGACCGTCTGGGTGAGGTCGTTGCGGACGCTGACCTGGAGCTGGCCGGTGTTGCCCGCGAGCGTGACGACCGTCTTCTTGGGCACCTGAACCGCGCCGGTCAGCTCGCCGAGGTACGTCTTCACCCCGTCGCGGTACGCGTCCCCCCCGGACGCGTCGGAGCGCCACTCGGTGGACAGCGAACGGACCATGGCGGCGCTGAACGGGCCGCGCACGCGCTGCGGCAGGGTGAGCACCTGCATCAGGGTGTCGAGGTCGTACTGGACCTTGTCGGTGCCGCTCAGGTCGCTCGCCGACAGCTCGGAGGCGCGGGCCTTGGCCGGGTAGTCGGTGGCGGCCGGGACGGCGGTGGCGGCCCCGGAGTCTGGCGCGGCCTGGGCCACGGTGTCCAGCTTGACCGGCTCGACCCACTTGCCGTTCGCCGCCGTCTGGAGGGCGTTCGCCAGCACCTTGGCGGTGGCCACGGTGAGGTCGCGCGGGGGCAGGACCAGCAGCCCGCGCTGGTTCTGCGGCTGCTCGTGGGTGATCGCGTAGGTCTCGGCGAGGAAGCGCTGGGTGGCCAGGCTCTGCGCCTGCGGCGTGCTCAGGTCGCCGTCGAACAGGGAGGAGACGGTCTCGTCCGCCACCACGGCGTTCTGCCCGTTGCCGACCGGGCGCACCGCGCTCGGCGTGTGGTTGAGCGCGTCCGGCTCCGGCATGCTCGCGCCGTTCACCAGCAGCAGGCCGCTGCCGGCCTGCTTGGCGACGCCGGCGATCTGCTGGTCAACGTAGCCCTGGTAGGGCCAGGCGACGTCGGACCGGGTGTCCACGGACAGCCGGCCCTCGACGGTCAGCCGGCCGGCGGTGGCGGCCTTGTTCAAGGCGGTGCCCATGCCGCCCAGGTCGGCGCCGTTGTGGGCGATCGAGGCCACGTCGGGGTCGGCGTACGGCAGCGACACGACCTGGTCGCCGGGCTTGGCGACGGCGGACCGCAGCTTCTCCAGCCAGGCCGTCGCGGCCGCCTGCCCGGTGCCGTTGACGACGTTGTCGTCCTTGGCCGGCTTGCCGTTCTTCTCGGTGCCCGGCTTCTGGACCTTGTACCCCTTGGTCATCGCGAACGCGGTGTCCAGGAGGTCCGGGTCGATCGTCCAGGTCAGGCCGGTCAGCTTCGAGCCGGTGTCCACCAGCTCGTACAGCCGGCCGCCCGGGGCGAACTCGGTCGCCAGGCTGTCGTCGCGCAGCACCGAGAGCGTCTGCTCGCCCTCGGTGACGGTCTGGGCGGCCAGCTCCGGCCCGTGCACCAGCGGCCAGACCGTGGCGACCCTGGTCGGCTGGGCGTCCGCGTTCGAGGTGTACGTCAGGAAGGTGCGGGCGATGCCCAGCGCCCGCTCGTGCTGGTTGTCGGCCGTCGAGCCCCAGGCGTCCACGGCGAGCTCGTAGACGCCGTCGCCGTTCAGCTGGAGGTCGTTGACGGCGACGCCCAGGGTGTACGCCTGGCTCTGGCCGGGGGCGAGCTCGGGCAGCGCGTACTGCGGGCTGTCCAGCTCCGTGCCGTCCGCGCCGAGCGGGGCGGTGCGGGCGAGCACGTTCTGCAGCTCGCTGCGCCGCTGCAGCGGCTTGCCCTGCGACGGCTTGCGGACGGCCGCGTGGGCGCCCTTGAGCACGGACTTGCCGCCGTTGGTCACGTGCCCGGTGATCGTCACCGTCCCGTTCGGGCTGGCCACCTGCGGGGCCACCGTGTCGATCGTCATGATCACCGGGGACTCGGCCGAGACCGCCGCGTCGCTGGCGGGCACGTCGCCGCCGGCCGGCAGCGCACCGGCAGGGGTGGCCGCGACCACCGCCAGCGCGGCCCCCAGGGCGGCCGCGAGCCGCCGGGCCGTGCGGCGGCCGGGGCGCCGCACGGCGGCGGGATCCGCGGGCCGTCCAGGCCGTCCGTACGCCCCCAGGCCCGAGTGCCGTGCCGGCTCACTCACTCGTTTCGCCCTCGCCGTTCTCGCTCGCTCGCTGCTGCTGTTGCTGTTCGCCTGACGCTGTTCGCCGCTCGGTGCCGCGACCGCCGCCGCGGGCCGAGAGGATCAGCCGTGCGAAGCAGCCGGGGCGTGGCAGCCGTGACGAGTGCGGCCTCCGGTCGCCCGGCCGGCCGTGGTGGCACGCGGCACCGCAATCCCCTGTCCGGTGCCCGAGAACTCGTTCACCGGCATGGTAACGATGCGGCACCGGGTGCGGTGTTGCGGGTCTTGGGGTGAGACGCCGAAAACGCGCGGGCGGTTGACCCGCGCGGGCACGTACCCTTGTGAGCCGTGTCCACTGCCAATGAGCCCGCCGCCCGCACCCATCCTTCCAGCACCGCGACCCAGGTCGTACCAGGCCTGAGCGAGGCCCAGACCCTGGGCCTGCAAGAGCTGCTGCGGGTGTCGCCGGTCGCCGACGAGATCGCCCGCCGCTTCCAGGCGGCCGGGCACCGGCTGGCGCTGGTCGGCGGCTCCGTGCGCGACGCGCTCCTCGGCCGGCTCGGCAACGACCTGGACTTCACCACCGACGCCCGCCCGCAGCAGGTCCTCAAGCTCGTCAAGGGCTGGGCGGACGCGGTCTGGGACGTCGGCATCGCCTTCGGCACCGTGGGCGCCCGCAAGGACACCCCGCAGGGCTCGTTCCTGATCGAGATCACCACGTACCGGTCCGAGGCCTACGACCGCACCTCCCGCAAGCCCGAGGTCACCTACGGCGACACCATCGAGCAGGACCTCGTCCGCCGCGACTTCACCGTCAACGCGATGGCCGTCGACCTGCCCGGGCGCGGCTTCGTCGACCCGCACCACGGACTGGACGACCTGGAGGCCCGGGTGCTGCGCACCCCCGCCACCCCCGAGGAGTCCTTCTCCGACGACCCGCTGCGGATGATGCGCGCCGCCCGCTTCGCCGCCCAGCTCGACTTCGACCCGGCCCCCGAGGTCGTCGCCGCGATGACGGCGATGGCCGAGCGGATCACCATCGTCTCGGCCGAGCGGGTCCAGGCCGAGCTCAACAAGCTGCTGCTGGCCGCCCACCCGGTGAAGGGCCTGCGGCTGCTGGTGGACACCGGCCTGGCCGGGCACGTCCTGCCCGAGCTGCCCGCGCTGCGTCTGGAGCGCGACGAGCACCACCGGCACAAGGACGTCTACGAGCACTCGCTGACCGTCCTGGAGCAGGCCATCGACCTGGAGCAGCATGGTCCCGACCTGACCCTGCGGCTCGCCGCGCTGCTGCACGACATCGGCAAGCCGCGCACCCGCCGCTTCGAATCGGACGGCCGGGTCTCCTTCCACCACCACGAGGTGGTCGGCGCGAAGATGACCCGCAAGCGGATGCGCGAGCTCAAGTACTCCAAGGAGCTCACCGAGGACGTCTCGCGCCTGGTCGAGCTGCACCTGCGCTTCCACGGCTACGGCGGCGGCGAGTGGACCGACTCCGCGGTGCGCCGCTACGTCGCCGACGCGGGGCCGCTGCTGGAGCGCCTGCACAAGCTGACCCGCTCCGACTGCACCACGCGCAACCGCAAGAAGGCGGCGACGCTGTCGCGCACCTACGACGGCCTGGAGCAGCGGATCGGCGAGCTGAAGGCCAAGGAGGAGCTGGACGCCATCCGCCCGGCGCTGGACGGCAACCAGATCATGGAGCTGCTCGGCCTGCGGCCCGGCCCGCAGGTCGGCAAGGCCTACAAGCACATGCTCGAACTCCGGCTGGAGCACGGCCCGATGGAGCACGACGAGGCGGTGGCGGCCCTCCGCGCCTGGTGGGCGGAGCAGCCGCAGGGCTGAGCCGACGCGCGGAGGGGCGGTCGATGCCCGGGACCGCCCCTCACGCGTGCCCGGTCAGCTGTGGATCGACTGCAGGCACAGAACGTAGCTCAGCGCCGGCATCCCGGAGTTCGTGCGGGTGTAGCTGCTGTCGGCCTTCGGCTGGGCGTCGCAGGCCTTCTCGTCCGAGGTCGCCAGGTACTTCCAGATGACCTTGTACTGGGCGCGCTGGTCGGTGCACGGCAGCATGGTGATCCGGGGGTTCGGGTCGTGCGTCGCGCCGGTGCCGTTCTCGTTGCGCAGGCAGTCGCCGATCTTGGCGGAGTCGATGCTCGCCGGCGCCGGCACGGGTGCCTGCGGCTTGCCCGAGGTGTCCGGCGGCAGCGAGAAGGTCGGGGTGGGGATCGGCGGCATGCTGAAGCTCGGCATCGGCGGCACCGACACGGTGGGCATGACGATCGGGTGGGGCACGTACGGGTCGTTCTTGGGGGCGAACGCGCCCGTGGCGATCAGCGCGATCACCGTGATGATCCAGCCGACCGGCAGCAGCAGCATGAAGACGTGCGGGCGCTTGGACAGCGGGACGCCCGGGTCGAGCTGCGGACCGTGGGTGCCGGGAGCGGGCGGCGGCAGTTGCTTGAGCTTGTTGTGCGGGCCCAGGTTCAGCAGCAGCGTGATGATCGTCATCGGCGCGCCGAGGTAGCTCCACCAGCCCTGGACCAGGGTCTTCGCGGACATGTCGCGCACGGTGGCGTCGCCGCAGACGCGGCAGAACGGTCCCCGCAGCTTCAGGAACCGCATGACCACGATGATGCCCTGGTGACCGCGGACGGTGGCCTCCACGGCGGGGAAGCCGCCGCAGAAACGGCAGACCGGTCCCTGCGGGACGGCGCCGCCGGGGTAGCCGTAGCCGTACGCCGCCGGGTCGGGCGCCGGCGCGGCGGGCGGGTAGCCGTAGTTCATCGGCGGCGGGGGCGGGGCGGGCTGACCGTACGGGTTGCCGCCGGCGTACGGGTTGGCGTCGTTCGGCGGCGGGGCGCCGTAGGGCATCTGGGGAGGTGGAACGGACAAGGGGTCCCCCGGGGAAACGGTGACGGACGAGTGGGACGGGCCGGACGGGACGCCCGGCGGGAGGTCAGGAGGCGCCGACGGGCGCGGTGCCGGCGGGCTTCAGCGGGCCGAGGCAGAGCACGTACCGCTTCTTGCTCCAGCGGCGGCCGCTGGAGCCCGAGACGGCGCTGGTGGACTGCGGCGTCTGCCGGCAGCGGCTGGTGTCGGTGGTGCCGTCGAACTTCGACAGGACTCGGTAATTCGCCTTGCTGTCGGTGCACTTGACGACCTCGACATCGCGGGTGCCGCCCACCCGGACGCAGTCGCCCGGCTTGGCGCTGCTGACGCTCGGGCCGCTGAAGAAGTAGCCGACGCCCACCACGGCGGCGGCGATCAGCACACCGACGGCCTTCAGCTTCGAGCGGGTGGTGCGCTTGGCACCCGGCGCACCGGCGGCCGGGGCGGGCTGCGGGTAGCCGTACGGCCCGGCGGGCGGGTACGGCTGCGCCGGCTGCGGGGGCCCGGCGTACGGCTGCTGCGGCGCCCCGTACGCGGGCGGCGGCGGCCCGTACCCGGGCGGGCCGGGCTGGGCGGGCACCTGCGGGGGCGGCGGACCGTACCCCGGCGGCGGGCCGTACTGCGGGCCCGGTGGGGGTGGCCCGTACTGGGGTGGAGGCCCGTAGGGGCCGGGTGGCGTGCTCATCAGGTAGTCCCCCGTGACCGAGTGCTGTCGCTCCGACAGGTCTGACGTACCTTAGCGACCCTCTCCGACGCCCCGGTTCCGAGCCCCCGTGGAACCTCAGGAGGCCTGGTCACCGGGCAGCGGCCCGTGCCGCCGGGCCGCGCGGAAGTACAGGAGCGCCGACAGCGCGTACACCGCCGCCACCCCGACGACCACCACGACCGACCGTCCGGACAGCGGCAGCACCAGCGCGGTGACGGCCGCGGCGGCCACGAAGGCGACGTTGAACAGCACGTCGTAGATGGCGAACACCCGGCCGCGGTAGTCGTCCTCGACGGACTCCTGGACCACGGTGTCCGCGCAGATCTTGGTGCCCTGGGTGACCACCCCGAGCAGCAGCGCGGCCACCAGGCACGGCACCAGCGAGAAGCTCAGCCCGAGCGCCGGGACGAACACCACCGGCGCGACCAGGCAGGCGGTCATCCAGCCGGCCAGGCCGAGCCGGCGGGAGCACCAGGGGCTGACCACCGCGGCGATGAAGAACCCGGCGGCGGACAGGCCGACCGCCTGGCCGAGGGTGACCAGCCCGGCCGCGCTGTTCCCCGGATCGTTGAAGGTGTAGCGGGCCAGCATCACCACGACGACGATCAGCACGCCGTAGCAGAACCGGGCCGCGGTGACGGCGGCCAGCGCGTGCACGGCGGGCCGGCAGTCGCGCACCAGGTGGCGGACGGCGGCGCCGAGCTCGACCGCGGCCCGCACGAGGGCCTGGCCGAGCGCCGGGCGCTCGCCGTGGTGCTCGGGGCCGAGCAGGTCGCGGTCCATCCGGCGGGCGGCCAGCGCGGCCGACAGGTAGAGCAGCGCCGCCACCGTGACGAGTGCGGCGTCCGCCTTCGGCCCGGGCGTCATCACCTGGTGCAGCAGGAAGCCGACGCCTCCGCCCAGGGCGGCGGCGACCGTCCCGAGGGTGGGGGAGAGCGCGTTGGCGGTGACCAGCTGGTCCTGGCGCACCACCCGGGGCAGGGCGGCGGAGAGCCCCGCCAGGATGAACCGGTTGAGCGCCGTGACCAGCAGGGCCGAGGCGAAGAACAGCCAGGCCGGCGCCTCGGCGAGGAGCAGCGCCCCGGTCACCAGGCCGAGCCCGAAGCGGGCCAGGTTGCCGATGTAGAGCACCTGGCGGCGGCGCCAGCGGTCCAGCAGGACGCCGGCGAACGGGCCGATCACCGAGAACGGCAGCAGCATCACGGCCAGTACCGAGGCGATGTCGGTGGGGGAGGACTGCTTCTCCGGGGAGAACACGACGTAGGCGGCCAGCGAGACCTGGAAGACGCCGTCCGAGAGCTGGGAGAGCACCCGGGCGGTCAGCAGTCTGCGGAAGTCGCGGCCCCGGAGCAGGTGGAGGAGCGTGGCGCGCTGCGCGGACTGGTGGGTGCTGCCGTTCTCGGTGATCGCCACCCGCCCAGGGTGCCACGGAAACGGTCGCCGTTTCACGTGAAACATTCGCCGGGAAACGGTGAAGGGCCCACGATCGCGTGATCGTGGGCCCTTCCGGGGAGCTATGAGCGGTTATGAACCGTCACAACCGTCGGTGCTCGGCGCTCAGCGCTCGACCTCGCCGCGGATGAACTTCTCGACGTTCTCCTTGGCCTCGTCGTCGAAGTACTGCACCGGCGGCGACTTCATGAAGTACGAGGAGGCGGACAGGATCGGGCCGCCGATGCCGCGGTCCTTGGCGATCTTGGCGGCGCGCACGGCGTCGATGATGACACCGGCGGAGTTCGGGGAGTCCCAGACCTCGAGCTTGTACTCCAGGTTCAGCGGGACGTCGCCGAACGCGCGGCCCTCGAGGCGGACGTACGCCCACTTGCGGTCGTCCAGCCAGGCCACGTAGTCCGAGGGGCCGATGTGGACGTTCTTGGCGCCCAGCTCGCGGTCGCGGATCTGCGAGGTGACGGCCTGGGTCTTGGAGATCTTCTTCGACTCCAGGCGCTCGCGCTCCAGCATGTTCTTGAAGTCCATGTTGCCGCCGACGTTCAGCTGCATGGTGCGCTCGAGGATGACACCGCGGTCCTCGAACAGCTTCGCCATCACGCGGTGCGTGATGGTGGCGCCGACCTGGGACTTGATGTCGTCACCGACGATCGGCACGCCGGCCTCGGTGAACTTGTCCGCCCACTCCTTGGTGCCCGCGATGAACACCGGCAGGGCGTTCACGAAGGCGACCTTGGCGTCGATGGCGCACTGGGCGTAGAACTTCGCCGCGTTCTCGGAACCGACGGGCAGGTAGCAGACCAGGACGTCGACCTGCTGGTCCTTGAGGACCTGGACGACGTCGACCGGGGCCTCGTCGGACTCCTCGATGGTCTCCAGGTAGTACTTGCCCAGGCCGTCGAGGGTGTGGCCGCGCTGCACGGTGACGCCGGTCGGCGGCACGTCGCAGATCTTGATGGTGTTGTTCTCGCTGCTGCCGATGGCGTCGGCCAGGTCGAAGCCGACCTTCTTGGCGTCGACGTCGAACGCGGCGACGAACTCCACGTCACGGACGTGGTAGTCACCGAACTGGACGTGCATCAGCCCGGGGACCTTGCCGGCCGGGTCGGCGTCCTTGTAGTACTCGACACCCTGCACCAGCGACGCGGCGCAGTTGCCCACGCCCACGATGGCTACGCGAACCGAACCCATTCCGGTTGCTCCCTGTGATCTCATGAGGGCCGCCGGGGTCGGCGGCACTCGTCCTGCTTCTTCGAATGACTGCTTGTACGGGCGCGAGGCGCCCACTCCTGCCGCGCGGCTGACGCGGGCTCAGCGCTCCTGGGCGGAGCGCCCCGGGCGGTCGTACGGTGGCCCGGACGGGTCGGAGGACCCGGTCTCCCGGCCACGGCCGTCCGAAGTCTTGGGGTGTGCGGCGGGGTTGGCGCCGGTGGCGGGCCCGGTCCGGCCGGTGCGGTTGGCCCGCTCGGTCTCGATCAGCTCGTTGAGCCACCGGACCTCGCGCTCCACCGACTCCAGTCCGTGCCGCTGCAGCTCGATGGTGTAGTCGTCGAACCGCTCGCGGGCGCGGGCCAGCGAGTTGCGCATCCGCTCCAGGCGCTCCTCCAGCCGGCTGCGGCGGCCCTCCAGGACGCGCATCCGCACGGCCCGGTCGGTCTGGCCGAAGAACGCGAAGTGGACGCCGAAGTGCTCGTCCTCCCAGGCGTCGGGGCCGGAGTCGGCGAGCAGCTCCTCGAACCGCTGCTTGCCCTCGGGGGAGAGCCGGTAGACGGTCTTGGACCGCTTGCCGTTGAGAGCCGTGGCCGGGACGTACTCGACGTCCGGATTGTCCTCGACCAGGAAACCCTGGGCGACCAGGTTCTTCAGGCAGGGATAGAGCGTCCCGTAGGAGAGGGCCCGGAACGTCCCGAGCAGGATGTTGAGCCGCTTGCGCAGCTCGTAGCCGTGCATCGGGGCGTCGTGGAGCAGACCGAGGACGGCGAACTCCAGCACTCCTGAGCGCCTGCCCATGCCGTCGTCCTCCTTCCCCGCGACCGGTGTCCGGCCGCCGTGTCCAGCAGTATGCCGCTTCGATGTATCGGCTCGATATATCGAGAACAGTAAACCCGACCCCCCGAACCGGCAAGGGGGGCACGCGTGAATGTGATCACAAGCCGACGCGCGGGGATGGTTGGCAACGGCCGTGTAATGATCTGCTGCCTTTTTGTGGCAATTGGTGACTGATGCCCGATTAGGTGTACTTCAGGTCTGCGTACGCTGTCGCGTGTGCACGAGGACCACCTCCGGGGTTAGGGCGGTTGGCGGGCATCGAACGTGAACCCTGCCTTCAGGCTGGAACCGCCTGGCGAGGAGTGGCTGGAACATGAGCGAACGACGGCGGAGGACGCCGGGCCCGGGTGGAGAAGGGCAGCAGCCCCCGGGTGACGGAGCCCGCCGGGGTGGGCCCGGCCCGGACGAGCTGCGCTCCGACGGTGTCGGCCGCCGGCGCCCGTCGGGTGTCCGGGAGACCGCTCAGCAACCCCGGATGGGCCGCGCGGAGATGCGCAAGGCCGCGCAGAAGAAGGGCAAGGGCGGCCGTGGCGCCGCTGCCGCGGCGGCCGGGCCCGGCAAGAAGCGCTTCATCGACTACCCGCGGTTCGGCAAGACCGGGGTCCGGCGCTGGCTGCCGTCCTGGAAGCAGTGGCTGAGCGGCTTCCTGCTGGTCTTCGGCTGCTTCGTCGGCCTGGTGTTCTACATGTACCAGACCACCCAGGTCCCCAACGTGAACGACCTGGTCAAGGACCAGAACACCATCTACTACTGGGCCGACGGCACGGAGATGGTGCGCAAGGGCGAGACGAACCGTCAGATCGTCGAGCTCAAGGACATCAGCCCCAACCTGCAGAACGCCGTCATCGCCGCGGAGAACCAGGACTTCCGCAACGACAACGGGATCGACCCCAAGGGCATGCTCCGCGCCGTCTACAACATGGCGAAGGGAGGTGAGACCCAGGGCGCCTCGACGATCACCCAGCAGTACGTGAAGAACGCCTACCTGAGCCAGGAGCAGACCCTCAGCCGCAAGGTGAAGGAGTTCTTCATCACGCTGAAGATCAACCAGGTGAAGGGGAAGGACGAGATCCTCACGGGCTACCTGAACACCAGCTGGTTCGGCCGCGGCGCGAACGGCGCCCAGGCCGCCGCCCAGGCGTACTACGGGGTGGACGCCAAGGACCTCAACCTCTGTCAGAGCGCCATGCTGGCGGGCCTGCTCAAGGGCGCGGCGTACTACGACCCCACCAACCCGGCCAACAAGGACCGGGCCCAGGGGCGGTGGTCGTGGATCCTCGACAACATGGTGAAGATCAAGGCCGTCACCCCGGAGGAGCGGGCCAAGTGCGCGACGTTCCCGGAGCCGGTCCAGCGCAAGGTCTCGTCGAACATGAACGGTGAGATCAGCTACCTGGTCGACACCGCCAACCGGTACGTCACCAGCAAGGACCCATCGATCACCCAGCAGGTGATCGACAAGGGCGGCCTGAAGATCTACACCACCTTCGAGAAGGACAAGGTCGACGCCCTGAAGAAGGCCGTGGACGACGTCAAGGCCGGGGCGCTCGACCCGCAGAAGCGCCCCGACAACGACAAGTTCGTCCAGTTCGCCTCCGCCAGCATGCGCCCCGGCGACGGCGCGCTCGTCGCGATCTACGGCGGTGACGGCGTGGAGAACGGCCACTTCGACAACAACGCCGAGGCCACCGGGGTCCAGGTCGGCTCGACCTTCAAGCCCTTCGTGCTGGCCACCGCGATGCAGGTCGGCGTCCAGACCGCGAAGGACGACAGCGGCAAGCCGAAGCGGATCAACGCCGACAGCCGCTACCTCGCCGACGACCTGTCCGAGATCCGCAAGCCGGACGGCTCGCTGGTGATCGGCGACGACGGCAAGCCCTACCGGCAGAAGAACGAGGACGCCAGCAAGCACGGCTACGTCTCGCTGCGCCAGGCCATGCAGTTCTCGTACAACGTGCCGTTCGTCCAGCTCAACCAGGACGTCGGCGGCCAGAACGTGGCCGACATGGCCGTGCAGATGGGCATCAAGAAGGAGAGCCTGGCCGACCCGAAGACCCCGACCTTCCCGCTCGGCACCTCGACCATCAGCCCGATCCGGATGGCCACCGCCTACGGCACGCTCGCGGCCAGCGGCAAGGAGACCGAGCCCTACTCGGTCACCAAGGTCGAGGTGAACGGCATCGAGAAGCCCGGCTTCACCAAGCCCCAGCCCAAGCAGGCGCTGGAGGCGCCCGTCGCCGACAACGTCACCGACGTGCTGGTGAACGTGGCGAAGAACGGTACCGGTTCCAAGAGCAAGGAGCTGGGCCGCCCGGTCGCCGGCAAGACCGGTACCACCGACCAGAACAAGTCGGCCTGGTGGGTCGGCTACACCCCGCAGCTGGTCACCAGCGTCGCGATGTGGCGCGAGGACCCGAACAACCACGTGCGGCTCTCGCTCAACGGCACCGGCGGCAAGGAGTCGATCCACGGTGGTGACATCCCGACCGACATCTTCACCCGCTACATGAAGGTCGCGCTGGCGAACGAGAAGAAGCTGGACTTCCCCGCTCCGACCGCGATCGGCAGCGAGGTCGACTCCTCGGGCGCCCCGGTGTCGCCGACCGCGACGCCCACGCCGACCATGACCGACACCCCGTCGGCGCCGCCCACCCAGGCGCCGACCAACCAGCCCCCGTCCAACGGCGGCCAGCCGCAGCCCCCGCAGCCCAGCCAGGGCGGCGGCTGCGTCCCGGGCGTCGACTGCCCGAACCCGCAGCCGACCCAGCCGCCCAAGACCCACCCCGGCCCGACCAGCACCTGCTTCCTGGGCCTGTGCCCGACGCAGCAGCCCTCGTCGACGCCGACGGACACCACCCAGACGCCGACCAAGCCGGGCAAGCCCACCCAGTCTCCGTCCGCCGTGGCAGGCGCTCAGGGCGGCTAGCCGGCAGCGGCCCAACCGGACGAGCGGTGACGGCGGTGGCGGTCCTCCGACGGAGGGCCGCCACCGCCGTTTCGTCATGATTCGCCACGGCCCGGACGGCCCCGCCGCGGGGGCCTCCTCGTCCCGGCGGGGCCGGTGCGGCAGGATGTCCGGCATGACGTCGAGCGCACCTGACGAATCCGCCGGCCTGACCGGGCCCAGCGACGCCGTCGGGCCTGCCCCGGCGCCCGTCACCGCCGCCGGACCGCCGGCCAACACCGTGGTGGTCCCGGCCGACGAGGACCCGGTGGCGGCCGCCGGCAGCGAGGTCTTCGGCGGCCCGCCCGGCCGCCGGGCACTGCTGGGCGTCTCGTGGTGGATCCCGGTGCGCGTCCTCGCACTCGCCGTCATCGTCGTCTCGGTGCTCGGCATGGTGCAGAAGGCGCCCTGTTACAGCCACGCGTGGTTCCAGGCGGGCTCGCCGCAGTACATCCACGCCTGCTACAGCGACATCCCGCACCTGTTCGCCGGACGCGGCTTCGCCGCCGGGCTGCACCCGTACGTCGACCGCATCCCGGGCAGCTCGGGGGACCTCCAGTACCTGGAGTACCCGGTGCTGACCGGTCTGTTCATGCAGATCGCGGCCTGGCTGACGCCGGGCGGCGGCAGCCAGCAGGACCAGGAGCAGTGGTTCTGGGCGATCAACGCGGGCCTGCTGATGGCCTGCGCGGTGGTCGCCGCGGTGGCGCTCTCGCGCACCCACCGGCGCCGCCCGTGGGACGCGATGCTGTTCGCGCTCGCGCCCGTCCTGCTGCTCAACGGCACCGTCAACTGGGACCTGCTCGCGGTCGCGCTGGCCGCCGTCGCGATGGCCTGGTGGGCGGGCTCCCGGCCGGTCTGGGCCGGCGTGTTCATCGGCCTCGCCACCGCCGCCAAGCTCTATCCGCTCCTGCTCCTCGGCCCGCTGCTGGTGCTGTGCTGGCGGGCCGGGAAGTGGCGCGAGTTCCGTGCGGCGCTGGGCGGCGCGGTGGGCGCCTGGCTGCTGGTCAACCTGCCGATCATGATCGCCAACTGGCAGGGCTGGTCGACCTTCTACGTCTTCAGCAACCACCGCACCGAGGACTACGGCTCGTTCTGGCTGATCGTCATGCAGAACCGCGGGAGCGGGCTGGAGTACCTCAACTCCTACATCGCGGCGCTCATGGTGCTGGGCTGCGCGGCCATAGCGTGGCTGGGCCTCTCGGCGCCCCGCCGGCCGCGCTTCGCGCAGCTGGCCTTCCTGGTCGTCGCCCTGTTCATCGTGGTCAACAAGGTGTACTCGCCGCAGTACTCGCTCTGGCTGCTGCCGCTCGCGGTGCTGGCCCGGCCGCGCTGGCGGGACTTCCTGGTCTGGCAGGCCTGCGAGGTGCTGTACACCCTGGGCATCTGGTCCCACCTGGGCTTCGTCACCGGGACCAAGCAGCACGGCATCGGCGAGTCCTGGTACCACTTCGCGATCGTCCTGCACCTGCTCGGCACGCTCTACCTGGTCGCCCTGGTGGTCCGCGACATCCTGCTGCCGGACCGCGACCCGGTGCGCTGGGACGGCAGTGACGACCCGTCCGGCGGGGTGCTCGACCGGGCCCCCGACGTCGTCGTGATCGGGGCCGCCCGCCGGCTGCGCGAGGACGAGAGCTACGCGGAGTACGCGCCGGCCGGCCCCGGGCAGTGGCTGGAGGAGCCGGAACTGCCGGAGCCGGCCGAGAAGGGCTAGCGGAGAGGGGGCCTCCGGGAGGAGGTCCCCTCCTGGCTTCAGGGCCGCAGCGTGAGGACCTTCAGCGGGAGGGCCTCAGCGGTCCACGACGCGGTCGAAGTGCGTCGTGGTGTGCCGGACCTGGAGGCCGAGCTCGTCGCCGATCACCGGCGGCTTGGTCTCGCCGTCCAGGAACAGCAGCGACACCTGCATGTGCGGCGGCTCGGCGAACCAGAGCTGCTTGCCGGCCCAGTGGAACGGCGACTTGGTCTTGTTGACGGTCGCCAGACCGGCCCGCGCGATGCCCTTGGCCCGCGCGCCCATGCTCGCCACGTACTTGGGCGCCTCCAGGCCGATGCCGTGCGCGGTGCCGCCGGCGACCACGACGATGTGGCCGTCGGAGGGCGCCGGGTGCTGGCGGTAGCCGTAGCGGTCGCCCTTCTTCACCGGGGTGACGTCCAGGACCGTCGCCCGGACCTCCAGCGCGCCGTGGTCGCCGAGCCAGAGCCGGGTGCCGATCCGGGCGCGGAAGACGGTGCCGGGGTAGCGCTGGGCCAGCTGGTCCATGCCGGCCGAGCCGAGGTGGCTGACGAACACGGTGTGCACCGGGATCCCGGCCGCCCGGGCGGTGTCCACCCAGTACGCGACCTCCTCGACCGGGCTGGAGCCGTCCGGCCGGTCCATCGGCAGGTGCAGCGCGAGGCCCTCGAAGGAGACGCCCTCCAGCTCGGCGGCCACCGCCGGCAGGTCGGCCGCGCTCACGCCGTGCCGGCGCATGGTGGTCATGCACTCCACGACCACCCGGGCGCCGTGCAGCGCGCGCAGCGCGTCCACGTTCGCCACCGTCCGGATCACCCGGGCGTGCGGCAGCGGGAGCACCTCCTCGCCGACCCGGTAGGGGGTGAGCACCAGCAGCTCGCCGCCGTACCACTCGGCGGCGTCGGCCGCCTCGTACGCGGTGCCGACGGCCAGCACACCGGTGCCCAGCAGCGTCGCCTCCTCGGCCAGCCGGTGGTTGCCCAGGCCGTAGCCGTTCCCCTTGGCGACCGGCACCAGGCCGGGGAACTCGGCGAGGACGGAGCGCTGGTGGGTGCGCCAGCGGTCGGTCTCGAGGTAGAGCGACAGCGTCATCGGGTCAGCCTCCTCAGCGGCGGGACATGTAGAGGTCGAGGGCCTTGTGCAGCAGCTTGTTGAGCGGGAAGTCCCACTCGCCGAGGTACTCGGCCGCCTGCCCGCCGGTGCCGACCTTGAACTGGATCAGGCCGAACAGGTGGTCGTTCTCGTCCAGGGTGTCGCTGATGCCGCGCAGGTCGTACACGCCGCCGCCCAGCGCGTACGAGTCGCGCATCATCCGCCACTGGATGGCGTTCGACGGCTTGACCTCGCGCTTGTGGTTGGCCGAGGCGCCGTAGGAGTACCAGACGTGCTCGCCGACCACGAGCATCGTGGTCGCGGCCAGCGGCTCGCCCTCGTGGTAGGCGATGTAGAGCCGCATGCGGTTCTGGTCCTCGGCGGTGAGGGCCTTCCACATCCGCTGGAAGTAGGACAGCGGGCGCGGGGTGAACTTGTCGCGCTCGGCGGTCACCAGGTAGAGCTGGTGGAAGATCGGCAGCTCGTCGTAGCCGCCCTGGTACACCTCGACGCCGCTCTTCTCGGCCTTCTTGATGTTGCGGCGCCAGAGCTGGTTGAAGTTCTTGTGGATGTCGTCCAGCGAGCGGTTGGCCAGCGGCACCTGGAAGACGTAGCGCGGCTGGACGTCGCCGAAGCCGGCGCCGCCGTCCTCGCCCTGCAGCCAGCCGGCCTTGCGCAGCCGGTCGGCCACCTCGAAGGCGCGCGGCTCGTACCAGTCGGCCTCGACGTCGCGCAGGCGCTTGGCCTGCTTGCCGGCGATGGCCTCCTTGATGGTGGGGGCGTTCCAGCGGCGGATGACGATCGGCGGGCCCATCTTCACCGAGAACGCGCCCTGCGACTTCAGGTGGGCGAGCATCGGGGAGAGCCAGCGGTCGAGGTCGCGGTCGAACCAGTCGATGACCGGGCCCTCGGGCAGGTAGGCCAGGTAACGCTTGACCTTGGGCAGCTGGCGGTAGAGCACCAGGCCGGCGCCGACGAGCTGGTCGCCCTCGTCGAACCAGCCGATCGACTCCGAGCGCCACTCGGCCTTCACGTCGCCCCAGGACGGCACCTGCATGTGGCTGGCCGAGGCGCGGCTCCTGATGAAGGCGAGGTGCTCCTCGCGGGTGATCGTCCTCAGGCGCAGGCTCATGCTCGGTGCTCCTCGTCGGTCGGGCTGTGGTGGCCCCGGGTTCTCGGGGTGACCCTATCGTCCGGTGGCACCGGCGCCCGTGGGCGCGGGCGTGGCGGCGCCCCCGTGCGTACCTGTCTCCTGCAGATACGCGACGGGGGCGCCGAGGGTTCCTGGCACGGGGGCGGGAAGCGGCCCCGCAGGCCCCGGGATCAGCCCCAGAGACCGCCGCGGGCGACGCCGAGGTAGAAGCCGACGGCGGAGGCGGCGAGCGTGATCATCAGGATGAAGCGCTCGGCGGTGGTGACCGAGACGAACACGCCCCAGAACCCGGTGACGATGCCGAGCAGGCCCGTCCACGAGGTCAGCACGTGCAGGTTGTAGAAGAAGGACGTGGTGAAGGAGACGATGCCCAGCAGCGCGGTCAGCGCCACCAGGGTGTTCTCCCGCGGGTGCGGGTGGCCGTCGGTGTTGAGGGTGAGGGCGGGCATGCGGTGGACGGACTGGGCCATGTGTCCCACCTCCTGGCGTGGAGACGTACGGGCAGGAATCCCGTTCCGTCCAGATTGCGGCGGTTGGACTGGTCTCACAACCCCTATGCGTTTTGTTCGGCCGTACGGGTGCGGGTAGGCTGTGCCGTCTGCACTGGTGTAGTTGTGCCCCCTTGCGCCCTCTCACGGGCGGCCGCCCGATCGGGTGAGCGGGGCCCGACTGTCGGACCCGGCCGCTACGGTGGGCCGGTGTCGTCACACGCTCCGGTGCCGACGCTGCACAACCCTCCTGCCACGGAGAGACCGTGGCCGTTGAGTCCAAAGGAGGTGGGTTACCCATGCGTCACTACGAGGTGATGGTCATCCTCGACCCCTCGGTCGAGGAGCGCGCTGTCTCCCCCCTGATCGAGAACTTCCTCACCGTCGTCCGCAACGCCGGCGGCAAGGTGGAGAAGGTCGACACCTGGGGTCGTCGCCGTCTGGCTTACGAGATCAACAAGCAGTCCGAGGGCATCTACTCGGTCATCGACCTCAAGGCCACGCCTGAGGTCGTCAAGGAGCTCGACCGCCAGATGGGCCTGAGCGAGTCGGTTCTGCGGACCAAGGTCCTGCGCCCGGACACCCACTGAGCCACCTCTGAGGCCTTCGGGTCTCGGGTAGCTCGCGTCCGCTGTTTCACGTGAAACAGCGGTGAACGGACATCTTCCCGAGAGGTCATCACCACCATGGCAGGCGAGACCGTCATCACCCTCGTCGGCAATCTCGTCGACGACCCCGAGCTGCGCTTCACCCCGTCGGGTGCGGCGGTCGCGAAGTTCCGCATCGCGTCCACCCCCCGCACCTTCGACCGCCAGACGAACGAGTGGAAGGACGGCGAGAGCCTCTTCCTCACGTGCAACGTGTGGCGGCAGCCGGCGGAGAACGTGGCCGAGTCGCTCCAGCGCGGCATGCGCGTCATCGTGCAGGGCCGACTGCGCCAGCGGTCTTACGAGACCAAGGAAGGCGAGAAGCGGACGGTCTTCGAGGTCGAGGTCGACGAGGTCGGCCCGAGCCTGCGCTCGGCGACTGCCAAGGTCACCCGGGCCAACCGTTCCGGTGGCCCCGGCGGCCCCGGTGGCGGCTTCGGCGGCCAGCAGGGCGGCCAGGGCGGCGGTGGCAACTGGGGCGGCGGTGGCGGCCAGCAGGGCGGCGGCTGGAGTGGAAACTCCGGCGGCCAGTCCGGCCCCTCCGACGACCCGTGGGCTTCCGGCACCCCGTCCGGCGGCAACCAGGGCGGCGGCGGCTGGGGTGCCCCGTCCGGTGGCGGCTTCTCGGAAGAGCCTCCGTTCTAAAGAGCTGACAGATTTCGTGCGGCCCGGCCGCAGGCGTCCCCGGACGCCCGCCGGGTCGTGAACCCCAAATGGAGCACACAATGGCGAAGCCGCCTGCTCGCAAGCCGAAGAAGAAGGTTTGCGTCTTCTGCAAGGACAAGGTCAACTACGTTGACTACAAGGACACGAACCTGCTGCGGAAGTTCATCTCCGACCGCGGCAAGATCCGTGCCCGCCGGGTCACCGGCAACTGCACCCAGCACCAGCGTGACGTCGCCACGGCCGTGAAGAACAGCCGTGAGATGGCGCTGCTGCCCTACACCAGCACCGCGCGCTAAGAGAGGGTGACCGAGTAATGAAGATCATCCTCACGCACGAGGTGCCGGGTCTCGGCTCCGCCGGCGAGGTCGTCGAGGTCAAGGACGGCTACGCCCGCAACTACCTGGTCCCGCGCGGCTACGCCATCCGCTGGACCAAGGGTGGCCAGAAGGACGTCGACGCCATCCGTCGCGCCCGCAAGATCCACGCCATCCAGACGCTCGAGGCCGCCAACGAGGTCAAGGGCAAGCTCGAGGGCGTCCAGGTCAAGCTGGCCGTCCGCTCGGGCGACGCCGGCCGTCTGTTCGGCTCGGTGACCCAGTCCGACGTCGTCGAGGCCATCAAGGCCGCGGGCGGCCCGGCCGTGGACAAGCGCGCCGTCGCGATCGGCTCGCCGATCAAGACCGTGGGCACCCACAAGGTCTCGGTCAAGCTGCACTCGGACGTCGTGGCCAACCTCGACGTCGCCGTCGTGGCTGCCTGAACCGCATAGCAGTGGCCCGAGGGCCGGACTCCTCCACGGAGTCCGGCCCTCGGCGCTTGCCCGGACCGGGCTCAGCCCCGGACCGCCCCGGTGACCAGCCACCTGCCGCTGCGGGTCCGCAGGACCATGAACCCGGCGCGGACCAGCATGAACAGGTTCATGGCCCACCACAGCCCGGCCAGCCCGGCGCCCGTCGCCGGGACGGCGAGGGCCGCCGGCGCGAACACGGCCAGGGTCGCGAGCATCGCCCACGCCAGGTACGGGCCGTCCCCGGCGCCCATCAGGACCCCGTCCAGCACGAACACCAGGCCGCTCAGCGGCTGGGTGAGCGCGAGCAGCAGCAGCGCGGTGTCCAGTTGCGCCCGCACTACCGGATCGGGCGTGAACAACGGGACGTACAGCGGGCGGGCCACGACGACCAGCAGGCCCAGCACGACGCCGGCCCCGATGCCCCACTCGACCATCCGCCGGGTGGCGGCCTTCGCCCCCGGGACGTCCGAGGCGCCCAGGTAGCGGCCGATGATCGCCTGGCCGGCGATCGCGATCGCGTCCAGCGCGAAGGCCAGGAAGCTGAACAGCGTCATGGCGATCTGGTGCGCGGCGACCTGGGTGTCGCCGAGCCGGGCGGCCACCGCGGTGGCGATCATCAGCACGGCCCGCAGGCTCACCGTCCGCACCAGCAACGGTCCGCCCGCCCGGGCGCTCGCCCGGATGCCGGTGAGGTCCGGCCGCAGCGAGGCCCGCTCCCGGCGGGCGCCGCGGACCACCACGACCACGTAGACGGCGGCCATCCCGGTCTGCGCCAGCACGGTGCCCCAGGCCGAGCCGGCGACGCCGAGCCCGGCGCCGTACACCAGGCCGACGTTCAGGCCGATGTTGGCGGCGAAGCCCGCGACGGCGACCACGAGCGGCGTACGGGTGTCCTGGAGGCCGCGCAGCACGCCGGTGGCGGCCATCACCATGAGCATCGCGGGGATGCCGAGGGAACTGATCCGCAGGTACGTCACGGCGTAGGGCGCGGCCGTGTCCGAGGCGCCGAGGACGTCCGCGGCCCAGGGGGCCAGCAGGAGGGTGAGCGCGACCACCCCGACGGACAGGCCCAGGGCGAGCCAGATGCCGTCGACGCCCTGCTGCACGGCGGCCCGGCGGTCCCCGGCGCCGATCCGGCGGGCCACGGCGGCGGTGGTGGCGTAGGCGAGGAAGACGAACACACCGGTGGCCGTGGAGAGCGCGGCGGCGGCGACGCCGACGCCGGCCAGCTCCGGTGTGCCGAGGTGGCCGACGATCGCCGAGTCGGCCATCAGGAAGAGCGGCTCGGCCACGAGCGCGCCGAAGGCGGGGACGGCGAGGGCGAGGATCTCGCGGTCGTGCCGGCGTCGGGAGGGTCCGGTGGTGGCGGCGGTCATGCGCTCCAGGTTACTCATCCACAGGTAACGACTGCTAGTCCTGATTGGCTATTACTCGAACTGGTGAGTGGCGAGCCTGGTGGGTTGTGCGCCCACAGCCATCCGGTGGTGTGTGAAGAATTTCTCATGCACAGACCCCGGAAGAGGTAACTCCAGGTCAGAGAGTTGACGTGGGGCCGATGGTCCGGTTATCCACAGGACCTTCCACAGGGGCGTCCACAGCTTTGCGGCAGTTCTCCACAGCCCAGGGCCGCTCGTCCACACCCCCTGTGGATAACCATGTTGGCTGAAGGGCGCCCGGCCCCTTAGCGTGGGCTCTCCGCCCGACACTCCCACCCGCCCCGGCGTCCGTTTTGTCGGCCCCGTGGCGTACAAAGAGGAGCGGCTCCGCTCCAACTCGCACCACTCGCTGATCGGGGAACACGCGTGACCGGCCCCCAGTACGACGACCACGACGCCCCGCCGCCGGAGGACGACTGGCAGACCGCCGAGGACCCCTTCCCGGCCGGCGCGTTCGACGACGCGCCGTTCCCGGACGGGCCCGGCGACCGGCTCCCGGTCTCGCGGGGTCGCGGCGGGGGCCAGGGCGACGGCTTCCAGAAGGGCGGCGGTGGTTTCCAGGGCGGCTCCCAGAAGGGCTCCCAGAAGGGCGGGGGCTTCCAGAAGGGCTTCCAGAACGGCAAGGGCGACCGCCGGGACGACGAGGGCCGGGGTGGGGCCGACGGCTTCGAGCGCGTCCCCCCGCAGGACCTGGCGGCCGAGCAGTCCGTCCTCGGCGGCATGCTGCTGTCCAAGGACGCGATCGCCGACGTCGTCGAGGTGCTCAAGCCGGCCGACTACTACCGGCCCGCGCACGAGATGATCCACGGCGCGATCCTCGACCTCTACGCCCGCGGCGAGCCGGCCGACCCGATCACCGTGGCCGGCGAGCTCACCAAGCGCGGAGAGCTCCAGCGCGTCGGTGGCGCCCCCTACCTGCACACCCTGGTCAACTCCGTCCCGACCGCGGCGAACGCCGAGTACTACGCCCAGATCGTCCACGAGCGCGCCGTGCTGCGCCGCCTGGTCGAGGCCGGCACCCGGATCGCGGGCATGGGCTACGCGGCCGAGGGCGACGTCGACGAGATCGTCAACGCGGCGCAGGCGGAGATCTACGCCGTCACCGAGCAGCGCACCAACGAGGACTACGCCCCGCTCGCCGACATCATGGAGGGCGCCCTCGACGAGATCGAGGCCATCGGGTCGCGCAACGGCCAGATGTCCGGCGTGCCCACCGGCTTCGCCGACTTCGACCAGCTCACCAACGGCCTGCACCCCGGCCAGATGATCGTCATCGCGGCCCGTCCCGCCATGGGCAAGGCCCTGGCCCTCGACACTCCGCTCCCGACCCCGGACGGGTGGACCACCATGGGCGAGGTGCGGGAGGGCGACCTCCTGCTCGACGCCTCGGGGAATCCGACCCGCGTGGTGGCGGCTACGGAGGTCATGACGGGCCGGCCGTGCTTCGAGGTCGTGTTCGACGACGGCACGTCGGTGATCGCGGACGCGGATCACCAGTGGCTGACCGAGACCCGGGCCTCGCGCAGGTCCGCCCGGGCCGGCGAGGTCAGGACGACCAAGGAGATCGCCGCGACGCTGCACTGCCTCACGGCCGATCGGCGGAACAACCACTCGGTGCGAAACGCGGCCCCGCTCGCTCTCCCGCACCGGGACCTGCCCGTCCCGCCGTACACGTTGGGTGCCTGGCTGGGAGACGGTCACGGCGATGCCGCAACGATCACCCCGGCGGACCTGGCGGCGCTGCGGAGCATGGGTGTCCTCGGGAACAAGCACATTCCCCGGGAGTACCTGCGTGGCTCCGTCGCACAGCGCCGGGCACTCCTGGCGGGTCTCCTGGACACCCACGGGACCGTCACCCGCACGGGATCGGTGCAGTTCGCGGTCACCAACCGGACGCTGGCCGAAGGTTTCCAGGAACTCGTCGTCGGCCTCGGCCACCGCTGCGGCATGACCACCAAGCGTCTCAAGGGGCGTTCCGAGGAGTCGTCGACGGCGTACGTCCTCACCTTCACGCCGACTGAGGACGTCTTCGGACCGGCGCGGAAGCGACAGACGCACGCGGATCGGCGGCGTCCCGCCACCGCGAGGCTGAAGCAGCGGTTCATCGTCGCCGTCCGTGAGATCGAGAGCGTGCCGGTCCGCTGTGTTCAGGTGGACAACCCGGAACACCTGTACCTGGCCACCCGATCGATGGTCCCCACGCACAACTCCACGCTCGCGCTGGACTTCGCCCGCGCCTGCTCGATCCACAACAAGCTGCCGAGCGTCATCTTCTCGCTCGAAATGGGGCGCAACGAGATCGCGATGCGCCTGCTCTCCGCCGAGGCCCGGGTGGCGCTGCACCACATGCGCTCCGGGAACATGACGGACGACGACTGGACGCGGGTCGCCCGCCGCATGCCGGACGTCAGCGAGGCGCCGCTGTTCATCGACGACTCGCCGAACCTGTCGATGATGGAGATCCGGGCCAAGTGCCGCCGGCTCAAGCAGCGCAACGACATCAAGCTGATCGTCATCGACTACCTCCAGCTGATGCAGTCCGGCGGCTCCCGCCGGGCCGAGAACCGCCAGCAGGAGGTCTCGGACATGTCGCGGAACCTGAAGCTGCTGGCCAAGGAGCTGGAGGTGCCGGTGATCGCGCTGTCCCAGCTGAACCGTGGTCCCGAACAGCGCACCGACAAGCGGCCGATGGTCTCCGACCTGCGAGAGTCCGGCTCGATCGAGCAGGACGCCGACATGGTCATCCTGCTGCACCGCGAGGACGCCTACGAGAAGGAGTCCCCGCGTGCGGGCGAGGCCGACCTGATCGTCGCCAAGCACCGTAACGGCCCGACGGCCACGATCACCGTCGCCTTCCAGGGCCACTACTCGCGCTTCGTGGACATGACCCGGGACTGATCCCGGACCGCCCGGCCCGGCTCAGGCGTCGGTGGTCGGTGCCCGGGCCGGCTCGGTGGGGAGGACCTCGCGGTCCCGCTCGCCGCCGAGCTCGGCCACCGGGCCGGTTGAGCCGGGGTGGCGCCCGGACGGCCGTGGCAAAATCGGCGGGTGCAGATCGGGATGCTGGGGACGTTGCAGGTTCGCACGGATGCCGGCGACGCGGTCGACGTGCCCGGGGCGCGGTTGCGCGGCCTGCTGGTCGCCCTCGCGCTGCGGGCGGGGCACGTCGTCCCGAAGTCCTCGCTGGTGGACTGGATCTGGGGCGAGCACCCGCCCGCCGACGCGACGAACGCCCTGCAGCGCCTGGTCTCCCGGCTGCGGAAGGTGCTGCCGGACGGGGTGCTCGAAGGGCGGACGGACGGCTACCTGCTGGCCGTGGAGCCGGACACCGTCGACGCCGTGCGGTTCGAACGCCTCGTCGGCGCGGCCCAGGCCCGCTCCGAGGACGGCGCCGGCCGCCTGCGGTTGCTGCGCGAGGCCCTCGAACTCTGGCGCGGGGCCGCCCTGCAGGACGTCGGGTTGCAGGACAGCGGCGCGTTCGACGCCGTCGTCGTCCGGTTGGAGGGGCTGCGCCTGACCGCCGCGGAGGAGCGCTTCGAGGCCGAAGTCGCCCACGGGCGCGGGGCGGAGCTCGTCACCGAATTGACCGACCTGGTGGCCGCGCACCCCGTGCGGGAGCGGCTGGTCGCCTCGCTGATGCGGGCCCTGGTCGCGGCCGGCCGCGACAGCGAGGCCCTGCAGGTCTTCCAGAGCGCGCGGGAGGCCCTGGCCGGGGAACTGGGCGTCGACCCGTCGCCCGAGCTGTCCGCCCTTCATGTCGCGCTGCTGCGAGGAGAGTTGGGCCGCCGGAAGGAATCGCTGCCGACCAACCTGCGGGCCGAGCTCACCACCTTCGTCGGCAAGGACGCCGATGTCGCCGCCGTCCGCGGACTCGTCGCCGAGCACCGGCTCACCACCCTGATCGGACCGGGCGGCTCCGGCAAGACCAGGCTCGCCACCGAGACGGCGCGCGCCGTGCTCGCCGAACTGCCGGACGGAGCCTGGCTCGTGGAGCTCGCCCCGATCGGCGGCGACGGGGACCCGGCCCAGGCGGCGCTCGCTGCCCTCGGCCTGCGCGACGCCCTGCTCGGGGAGAACTCCGGCGCCGGCGCGGTGGACCGCCTCGTCGCCGCGATCCGCGAGCGCGAGGCGCTGCTCGTCCTGGACAACTGCGAGCACGTGATCGAGTCGGCGGCGGTCTTCGCCCACCGGGTGCTCGGCGAATGCCGGAAGCTGCGGATCCTGGCGACGAGCCGGGAGCCGCTCGGCATCACCGGCGAGGCGCTGTGGTCGGTCGAACCGCTGGCCCTGCCGGCGCGGGACGCGGGCCCGGAGGAGATCGCGTCCTCGCCCGCCGTCCGGCTGCTGCGGGACCGGGCCGGCGCGGTGCGCCGGGACCTCGCGGGCGACCCGCGGACGCTGGCGACGATGGTCCGCGTCTGCCGGGCCCTGGACGGGATGCCGCTGGCGATCGAACTGGCCGCGGCCAGGCTGCGCACGATGACCGTGGACCAGCTCGCCCACCGCCTCGACGACCGGTTCCGCCTGCTGACCGGCGGCAGCCGCACGGCGCTGCCGCGGCACCGGACACTGCGCGCGGTCGTCGACTGGAGCTGGGAGCTGCTCACCGACGCCGAGCGGACGGTCCTGCGACGGCTCTCGGTGTTCGCCGGCGGCGCAGCCCTGGAGGCGGCCGAACGCGTCTGCGCGGACGGCGTGGTGGGGCAGGGACAGGTGCTGGAACTGCTCACCTCGCTCACCGAGAAGTCGCTGCTGGTGGCGGACGGCGAGGCCCGGGCCGGTGGCACGAGTGGCGCGCCGCGCTACCGCATGATCGGCACGATCCGGGAGTACGCCGCGCACCGTCTGGCGGAGGCGGGGGAGGGGGACGCGCTGCGCCGGGCGCACCTCGCGTACGTCACCGAGCTCGCCGAGCTCGCCGACCCGCACCTGCGCCGGGCCGAGCAACTGGAGTGGCTCGCCGTGCTGGAGGCCGAGCACGACAACCTCGGTGCCGCGATGCGCGGCGCCCTCGCGGCCGGCGACGCCCAGGCGGCGATGCGGCTCGCGGCGGGGGCCGGCTGGTACTGGTGGCTCGGCGGGCGCCGGGCCGAGGGCATGGAGCTGATCGCCGCGGCCGCCGCCCTGCCCGGCGAGGTGACCGACGAGGTCCGGGCCACGGTGTACGCGCTCCTCGTGATGTTCGTGAGCTCCGGGCGGGGCGACGAGCACCAGGCCGCGGAGTGGATCCACAAGGCCCACCGGTACGCCCGGGGCGCTCGCACGCGCCACCCGGCACCGGGGCTGGTCGCGCCGCTGGAGCGCATGCTGCGGGAGCCCGGCGCGGTCCTGGCCGCCTGGGAGCCGCTGCTGGAGCACGAGGACCCGTGGGCGCGGGCGCTGGCCCGGCTCCAGCTGGGCAAGATGCGGATCATGATCGGCCACGGGGGGCGGGACGCGGACGCGCACCTGGAGGCGGCGCTCGACGAACTGCTGGCGCTGGGTGAGCGGTTCGGCATCTCGTTCGCGCTGACCGAGCTCGCGGACCGGATCGCCGTGCGCGGGGAGTTCGCTGCCGCCTGCGAGCACTACGAGCGGGCCGTCGCGGTGGTCACCGAGCTCGGCGCGACCGAGGACGTCATCCGGATGCGCTCGCGGCAGGCGCTGCTGTACCGGCTGCTGGGCGACCGGGCGGCGAGCGCGGCGGCGCTCGCCGAGGCGCAGCATTGCGCGGAGCGGGTGGCCTGGCCCGACGCGCTGGCCGAGCTGGCCCTCACGAGGGCCGAACTGGCCAGGTGGGACGGCGACGTCGGGGCGGCATACGAGCAACTCGGCTTCGCGACGGCCCTGTTGGGCGAGGAGGCGGAGCGGGCGGGGCTCCGGGCGCTGCGGCACGACCTGCTGGGGTACCTCGCCGAGGGTCTCGACGAGGCCCGCGAGCACCGTGCGGTGGCCTGCGCGGCGGCGGCCGAGGCGGGGCACGCGCCGCTGATCGCCCAGGTGCTGGTGGGGGTCGCGGACCTGGCGCTGCGCCGGGGCGAGTACGGGCAGGCAGCGCGGCTGCTCGCGGCGAGCACGGCCGTGCGCGGCCTGCCGGACCTCTCCCAGCCGGACGCGGTCCGGGTCGAGGGGACGGCGCGGAGCCGCCTCGGCGACGCGGGGTTCGCCGAGGCGGCTCGGGAGGGGGCGGGGAGCGACTGGTCCCGGTTGGCCGAGGCCGCGCTCGCGTTCTGAGGACGAGTTCCGCGCTCGCGTGGTCAGGCCCGCTTCCGGAAGGTGGAGACCGCCCACGCGTAGCCGACGGCCGCGAAACCGACGCACCAGGCGACGGCCGTGAGCGCGGTGCCGGTCGAGGCCGTGCCCGTCAGCAGGCCGCGCAGGGTCTCGATGATCGGGGTGAAGGGCTGGTACTGCGCGAACTGCCGCACGCCGGCCCCCATCGTGTGGGCGGGCACGAACGCGCTGCTCAGGAAGGGCAGCATGATCAGTGGCACGGTGGCCATGCCCGCGGACTCCGCGGTCTTCGAGGCCAGGCCCATCGCGACGGTGAGCCAGGCGGCACCGAAGGAGAGCAGCAGCATGAGGCCGATCGCGCCGAGCCAGCCGGGAACGCCGGCGTGCGGCCGGAACCCCATCGCGAAGCCGACGCCGACGATGGCCGCGTCGGCGATCAGGCCGCGGACCGTCGTGGCGACGACGTGGCCGGCCAGGACGGCGCCGTGGGAGACGTCCATGGCCCTGAACCGGTTGATGATGCCCTTCGTCATGTCGCCGTTGACGGCGGTGGCGGTGGGGCCGAGCCCGTAGCTGATGGCCATCACGATCAGGCCGGGCATGGCGTAGTCGATGTACCTGCCGTGGACGTCGAAGCCGCCGCCCAGGACGTAGACGAACATGAACATGATCACGATGGGGAACAGCACGGCCTGGAACACCGTGACCGGGTTCCGCAGGGTGTGCCTGACGTTGCGGCGCAACATGATCGCCGAGTCGCCCAGTGCGGTCCGAGTGCTCATCGCTGGGTGTCCTCCGTGCTGGTGTGTCCGGTGAGGGCGAAGAAGACGTCGTCGAGGTCCGGCGTGTGCACGGAGAACTCCTCGGCGTCGATCGCGTGGTCGTCGAGGCGGTCCAGCAGGGCCCGTACGGACCGGGAGCGTCCGTCGCCGGGCACCCGCAGGGTCAGTTCCTGGTCGTCCCGGATGGAGCCGGGGAGGAGGCGGGCCGCCGCGTCGAGGTCCTGCGGGGTGGCGAAGCGGAAGCGGACGTGGGTGCCGGGAACCTGGCGCTTGAGCTCCGCGGGGGTGCCGTGCGCGGCGATGCGGCCGCGGTGGAGCACCGCGATCCGGTCGGCGAGCTGGTCGGCCTCCTCCAGGTACTGCGTGGTGAGGAAGACCGTGGTGCCGTCGGTGACGAGCTCGCGGACGATCTCCCACATCGTGCGCCGGCTGCGCGGGTCGAGCCCGGTGGTGGGCTCGTCCAGGAAGATGATCCGCGGGTCGCCGACCAGCGTCATCGCCAGGTCCAGCTTGCGGCGCATGCCGCCGGAGTACGCCGCCGCCGCCTTGTCCGCGGCCCCGCCCAGGTCGAAGCGCTCCAGCAGCCGGTCCACCACCCGGTCGGCGGGGCGTACCCGCTTCAGGTCGGCCATGAGCCGCAGGTTCTCCCGCCCCGACAGGAGCTCGTCCACCGCCGCGAACTGGCCGGTGACGCCGATGGCCGAGCGGACCTGCCGGGTCCCGGTCACCACGTCGTGCCCGGCCACGCGCACCGTGCCGGCGTCGGCCCTCGCCAGGGTCGTCAGGACGTTCACCGTCGTGGTCTTGCCGGCCCCGTTCGGGCCGAGCATCGAGAAGACCGATCCCTCGGTGACCTCGAAGTCGATGCCGTCGAGCACGACCCGGTCGCCGTATGCCTTCCGCAGTCCTGAGACCGCGATCGCCGAATTCCTCATGCCGGGAACGATCCCGGGCGGACCTGACACCCCCCTGTCACCCCCCTGACACGGCCTCTGACGCGAGGTGATCAAGGAATCGTGAAAGGGTTGTGTTCGAATGGGCTAACCTCCAGCGCGTGACGATTATCAGACCGTTGCCTCGGTGGGGGGCACACAAGGAGCGTCGAGCGGATCGTGCCGCCGCGCCGGCGAGCAGACTCGGCTGGCTGGACGCCCTGCGGGGCATCGCGGCGCTGGCCGTGGCGGCCCACCACTTCGAGATCTTCCGGCTGATCCCCGAGGGCGATGTCATCGCCGCCCACTTCGACCTCGGTTTCTACGGGGTCATCGCGTTCTTCGTCGTCAGCGGCTACATCATCCCGGCCTCACTGGAACGCCGCGGTGACGTCCGGGCCTTCTGGATCGGCCGGGTCTTCCGGATCTACCCGGCGCTGATCGTGACCGTGCTCTTCGCCGAGTTCGTGCTGCCGCTCAGCTACCAGGTCGTCAGCTACGACGGCGTCCCGTACCACAAGCTCTGGCTGGCGGCCAACGGCCTGCTGCTGTCGGACATGCTGGGCGTGGTGAACGCGCTCGGCATCTCGTGGACGCTCGCGTACGAGATGCTCTTCTACTTCTTCGTCAGCAGCCTCTTCACGATGGGCTGGCACCGGCGCAGCACGCCGATCGCGGTCGCGGCGGGGGCGATCGCGCTCGTGCTGGGCGTCTGGATCCCGTCGTACAGCCTGAACCACACCCTCACGGAGACCGACAACCTCGTCGCCGCCACCGTGGTCGTCGTGGTCATGGGCGTGCTCTGCATGGTCAGCGGCAACGCGTCGCTGGCCCGGACCGGCGGTCTGCTGCTGGGCGGGCTCGGCCTGCTGCTGGTGTTCACCAACGGCCGGGACCCGGCGTACGAGAGCTTCACCATCCTCGCGACGATGTTCGCGGGCACGGTGATCTACCGGGCGCAGCACGGGCAGATCGAGCGCATCGAGGCCTGGCTGTCCGTCGGTTTCGTGGTGGTGGCGGGTGCCATGGTCGGGTGGATGTACAACCGGGACGCGATGGGCCGCGCGACCTCCACCTTCACCTGGCAGGCGTGGACCAACGCCTACCTCGCGGCGTGGGCGTCGTTCGGGCTCTTCTTCCTGCTGCGCAACCGGCGGCTGCCGCGCGTGCTGACCTGGCTGGGAGCGGTGAGCTTCTCGGTCTACCTGCTGCACTGGCCGGTGAAGAAGTTCCTGCTCTGGCGGCTCGGCTGGGACAGCAATCACTACTACGTCAAGCTGGCCGCGATGCCGTTCGCCGAGCGGTGGTCGTGGGTGGCCGGGTACGTCGCGGTGCTGCTGGTGGTCTGCTGGGTGGTGTACCGGCTGGTGGAGATGCCGTTCCAGGACCTGGGCCGCAAGCTGACCAAGGCGATGAACCGGCGCTGGCCGCCGCAGCCGCTGGAGCCGTCCGCACCGGGAGCGCCGTCGGCCGCCGTGTCGGCGCCGCGCCAGGAGCCGGAGCTGGTGGGCGCGGGTCCGTCCGGCGGGGCGGACCGCTCCGGCTGATCCGGGGGACGTCAACGGCCGGGGCCGGATCACGGGTGCGCACCCGTGATCCGGCCCCGGCCGCTTTCCGCTCCGTCGGCTGCCGCCTTCTAGATCGTCACGGTGGCGCGGAACAGGGTGGTGGCCGTGCCGGAGAGGCGGGTGGGGGTGCCGGTGGCGGGGAGGAAGGCGGACTCGCCCCGGGCGAGGTCGAGCGTGGTGCCGTCGGGGGCGGTGAGGCGCGCGGTGCCGGCGGTGCAGAGGAGGATCTGCGGGGTGCGGCCGTCGATCTCGCGGTCGGTGCCGTCCAGCCGGAAGCGGGAGAGGCGGAACTCGTCGATCGGGACGGGGTAGAGCTCCTCGCCCGGGGTGCCGGCCACCGGGGTGGGGTGGAGGACGCCCGGGGCGCCGGCCTCGAAGACGACCACCTTCATGAGCTCCGGCACGTCGATGTGCTTGGGCGTGAGGCCCGCGCGCAGCACGTTGTCGGAGTTGGCCTGGAGCTCGACGCAGACGCCGTGCAGGTAGGCGTGCGGCACGCCGGCGCCCAGGTAGAGGGCCTCGCCCGGGCTGAGCCGGACGTGGTTGAGCAGCAGGCCGGCGATCAGGCCGCGGTCGCCGGGGAAGTCACGGGCGAGCCGGGCGTACGGGGCGAGGACGCCGTCGGGAGCGCGCTCGGCCTGGTCCCGCACGACCTCCGCGGTCTCCCGGACGGCCTCCTCGGCGGTCTTGTCGTCCATCGTCAGGACGGCGTTGAGCGCGCTGCGCAGCGCCTCGGACTCGTCCTCGACGCACAGCAGGTCGATGACCGGGTCGAGTGCCGGCACCGAGATGCGGGCCAGCAGCTCGGCCGCCTCGGCGGCCGGGCGGAAGCCGCACAGGCCCTCGAACTCGTCGAGCGCGCAGATGAGTTCGGGCTTGTGGTTGGCGTCGCGGTAGTTCCGCCGGGGGGCGTCCAGCGGGATGCCGAGCGCGTTCTCGGCGGCGAAGCCGGCCCGGGCCTGGTCGAGCGTGGGGTGGGCCTGGATGGAGATCGGGATGCCGGCCGCGAGGATCTTGAGCAGGAAGGGCAGGGTGGGGCCGAAGCGCGCGACGGTCGCGGTGCCGAGCTCGCCCTCGGGGTCCGCGGCGATCAGCTCGTCCAGCGGGCGCGGCCCCGCGCCCCGGTCCGCACGGGAGGGGTCGCCGGGGTGGGCACCCATCCAGAGTTCGGCCTGCGGCTCGCCGGTGGGGTCCTGCCCGAGGAGTTCGGGGAGGGCGGTGACCGATCCCCAGGCGTACGGGCGGATGGTGTTGACGAGCCTGTCCATGCGCGCGGTCCTACTCCTTCGCTGCGGTGGCGGGTGTGCCGGATCGTCGGGAAAAGGGCCGGGCGGGCGGTCCGGGCCGGGGCGAGGCATCGACCCTAGCCGACGCGTGTCACGTGAGGGGAAACGGCGGGCGTCCGGTGCGAGTGCCGTGGTCGCGGCGGCGATCGGGCGGGTGTCCGGCGGGCGCGGTAGTAGGATGCCAGGACCCAGTTGTTTCCACCGTGCGCAGCGGTTTCCGCCGCGGAGCCCCTCGGCGGGCCGCCGACGGGAGCGGCGCTCCGGAGTGCGGGCGCCACGGTGACCGGCACTCCCGCCATTGGCCGAGAGGTTTGTACGTGACCGTGAACCAGCCGCGTTTTGCTGATCTCGGCAAGGTGCTGGTGATCATTCCGACGTTCAACGAGGCGGAGAACGTCGAGCGGATCGTCGGACGGGTCCGCGCCTCGGTGCCCGAGGCCCACGTCCTGGTGGCCGACGACAACAGCCCCGACGGCACCGGCGAGCTCGCCGACAAGCTGGCCGCCGAGGACCAGCACGTGCACGTCCTGCACCGCCAGGGCAAGGAGGGCCTCGGCGCCGCCTACCTCGCGGGCTTCCGCTGGGGCATCGACAACGGCTACGACGTCCTGGTCGAGATGGACGCGGACGGCTCGCACCAGCCCGAGGAGCTCGACCGGCTGCTCGCCGCGCTGCGCGGCGCCGACCTGGTGCTCGGCTCCCGCTGGGTGCCCGGCGGCCGGGTGGTGAACTGGCCGAAGTCGCGCCTGCTGCTCTCGCGCGGCGGCTCCACCTACTCGCGCCTGATGCTGGGCGTGCCGATCCGCGACGTCACCGGCGGCTACCGCGCCTTCCGCAAGGAGACGCTGCTCGGCCTCGGCATGGACGAGGTCGCCTCGGCCGGCTACTGCTTCCAGGTCGACCTGGCCTGGCGCACGGTGAAGGCCGGCTTCAAGGTCGCCGAGGTGCCGATCACCTTCGTCGAGCGCGAGCTGGGCGCGTCCAAGATGAGCCGCAACATCGTGGTCGAGGCGCTCTGGCGGGTGACTTCGTGGGGCATCGCGGACCGGGTGGCCCGGCTGCGGGGCGCGAAGCGGCGCTGATCCCCTGATCTTTCCGGGCGAAGGGCCCGCCTGCTGTGTGAACAGCGGGCGGGCCCTTCGTCGTGTGTACGGGTGGGTGTGACCCTCAGCAGCCGCCCTTGAGGGCGCTCTCCGGGAGGTACTGGTCGGCCCAGACGGCCAGCTCGTTGAGCGCGGGCCGCAGGGCCGCGCCCGCGTCGGTGAGGCGGTAGCTCACGCGCAGCGGGGGGCCCGCGTCGACCTCGCGCAGGACCAGGCCGGCCTCGGTCAGCTCGGTGAGGCGGTCGGAGAGCATCCGCTCGCTGATGCCCGGGACGGCGCGGCGCAGCTCGGAGAAGTAGGCGGGGCCGCCGTGGTTGAGCACGCCCACGAGCAGGCCCGTCCAGCGCTTGCCCAGCAGCGTGAACACGCGGGTGAGGGCCAGCTCGACGTTGAAGCAGGTGCGCTGCTCGGCGCACGCGTCGGAGGCGGCCGGTTGGCGCTCGGTCACTACCTCGTGCTCGGACATGGCTCCAGCGTACCTGACCGATCCCTAGTGACTGCAGAAAAGTAAGCTGCTACGTTAGTTGCAGCTGCGGTGGAAACGGCAGCTACTTATCCGATGGAGGTACCGTCATGCCCACCCTGCTCCACATCGACTCGTCCGCCGTCGCCGACGGCTCCGTCTCCCGCGAGGTCTCGGCCGCGTTCCGGGCCGCCTGGCAGGCCCAGCACCCCGAGGGCACCGTGGTCTACCGCGACCTCGCCGCCGATCCGGTCCCGCACCTCGACGTGCACGGGATCTCGGCGACCTTCGTCCCCGCCGGGGGCCGCACCGCCGAGCAGGACGCCGCCCTCGCCCTGCGCGACGAGCTGATGACCGAGCTGGAGCAGGCCGACGCGATCGTCATCGGCAGCCCGATGTACAACTTCACGATCCCGTCCACGCTCAAGGCGTGGCTCGACCAGGTCATCCTGATGGGCCGCACCGCCGGCGAGACGCCTTCCGCCAAGGGCACCCCGGTCACCGTGGTCGCCGCCCGCGGCGGTTCGTACGCGCCGGGGGCGCCGCGCGAGCCGTACGAGTTCGTCACCACCTACCTGGAGAAGGTGCTGACCGGGATGCTCGGCCTGGAGGTCGACTTCATCGTCCCCGAGTTCACCCTGGCGCCGAAGGTGCCGGCGATGGCCGACTTCGTCCAGAACGCCGCCGCCTCCAAGGCCCGCGCGCTGGAGGACGCCGCCCGCAAGGCCAAGGAGCTCGCCGCCTGAGGCCCGCCCGGGCCGCCGACGTGCCCCTCGCCGGAAGGCGCGCCCCGCACGGGCGCGCCTTCCGCGCGTTCGGGCGCCCGTTCTCCCATGCTGTAGGGCGCAGACAGGTGGGGCGCAGAGAGTCCGACCGCCGACCAGAGGGAGCAACCCGTGACGTCGTCCCCGTCCGAGGAGACCGCCGACGCGGAACGTGCGGAGACCGGGGAAGAGGTCGTCCGGCCGTTGGAGATCGACGTCTTCACCGGCCCCGAGTCGGCCTTCTTCGCCACCTCCACCCTGATCCTCGGCGAGCGGACCGCGATCCTGGTCGACGCCCAGCTGACCCGCAGCGCCGGACGCGAACTCGCCGAATGGGTGGCCGGCAAGGGGCGGCGCCTGCTCGCCGTCGTCGTCACCCACCACCACCCGGACCACTACTTCGGCGCCGAGGAGGTGCTGAAGCTCTTCCCCGCGGCCCAGTTGCTCGCCGCACCGGCGGTCGTCGAGGGCATCCACCGCACCGTCGCCGCCAAGGTCGCCCAGTGGAAGCCCGTGTACGGCGACGACATCCCCGACCACCCGCTGGTCCCGGCCCCGCTGCTGCCGCAGCCGCTGATGCTCGACCGCCAGGTGATCCCCGTGCTCATGCTCGGGCAGGGCGACTGCGGGAACTCCACCGTCGTCCACGTGCCCAGCGCCCGCACCGTGATCGCCGGGGACTTCGCCTACAACGGCACCCACGTCTGGACCGCCGACACCACCCCCGCGCAGCGCGTCACCTGGGGGCACAACCTCGGGCGGATCGCCGACCTCGACGTCGACCGGGTGATCGCCGGGCACCGGGCGCCCGAGCAGGGCGACGACGCGACCCGGGTGCTCGCCTTCACCGGCGAGTACCTGCAGGACTTCGACCGGCTGCTCGCCGAGCACCCGGACGACGCGGAGGCGCTGGTCACGGCGGTGAACGAGCGGTACGGGGAGCTGACGCTGCCGGTCGTCCTGGAGCTGAGCGCGGCGGCGAACATCGGGCGGGCGGCCGAGGGGCCGCGGGACGAAGAGGCGGGGGACGAACAGGCGGGGGACGAAGAGGCGGAGGGCGAAAGGGCGGAGGGCGAAGGGGCGGAAGGCGAGGCCTAGGGGGCGGCCGGTAGGGCGGATACTGGCCGCATGACGCCGTACGACGTGATCGTCCCGGCGGGCGGGGCCGCCCGGCGCCTCGGCGGGGCCGACAAACCCGGGCTCACCGTCGGCGAGACCACCCTGCTCGACCGGGTGCTCGCCGCCTGCGCCGGAGCCCGCACCACCGTGGTGGTCGGCCCGGACCGGCCCACCGCCCGCACCGGCGTCCGCTGGACCCGCGAGCAACCGCCCGGCGGCGGGCCGGTCGCCGCCGTCGCGGCCGGGCTCGACCTCGTCGACGCCGGGACGGTCCTGCTGCTCGCCGCCGACCTGCCCTTCCTCGACCGGCGCACGGTCGAACGGCTCGTCACCGCCCTCGACGACGCGGAGCCGGCCGTCGAGGCGGCCGTCCTCGTCGACGCCGGCGGCCGCGACCAGCCCCTCGCCGCCGCCTACCGCACCGCCGCCCTGCGCAGCGCCCTGGCCGACCTCGGCGACCCGGCCGGCCTCCCGCTGCGCCGCCTCACCGGAGGCCTCGGCCGGCTGCTGGTCGCGGACACGGACAACGTGGCGTACGACTGCGACACCTGGGAGGACCTGGAACGGGCCCGCGAGTGGGACCGGGACGGGAGGTAAGGGGGAACGCGCGGGGTGTTCACCACCGGACGGACGGGGGCGTGAGGGAAACGACGCGCCCCGCACACCGGGGGAACATCCCGGGGAAACCGCCGATCAGGCAGCATGGGGCGCATGGAGCGCACGCTGGATGACTGGATCGCGGAGGTCCGCGCCGAACTCGGGATCGACCTGGACGTCGATGTCCGCGGCCTGCTGGACCTCACCCGGGTGGTCGCGCACGGGGTGGCCCGGCCGGCCGCGCCGCTGACCGCCTTTCTGATCGGGTACGCGGCCGCCCAGCAGGGCGGCGGCCCCGAGGCCGTCGCGGAGGCGGCCCGCCGCACCGCCCTGCTCGCCGAGCGCTGGAGCGCGCCGGACGGGCCGGGCGAGCAGTGACGGCCGTCGAGGAGACGCCCGTGACCGCGCCCCCGGCCGGCCCCGGCCCCGGCCCCATGGCCTGGCCGCTGGCCCGCGCGACCGCCCGCCGGGCCGGATCGCGCCCGCTGCCGCCGGTGGTGCTGCCGCTCGCCGCCGCCCTCGGCCACACGCTCGCCGAGCCGCTGGCCGCCCTCACCGACCTGCCCGCCTTCGACACCTCCGCCATGGACGGCTGGGCGGTCGCCGGTCCCGGTCCCTGGCGGGTCGCCGGGCGGCTGCTGGCCGGGCGGGTCCCCGTCGCGCCGCTGGCCGACGGCACCGCCGTGGAGATCGCCACCGGCGCCCAACTGCCGCCCGGCGCCACCGCCGTGCTGCGCCGCGAGCACGGCTCGACGGACGGGGCACTGCTGCGGGACTGCGGCCCCCGGCCGGCGACCACCGGTCAGGACGTCCGTCCGCGCGGCCAGGAGTGCCGCCGGGGCGAGGCCCTGCTGTCCGCCGGCACCCCGGTCGACGCGGCCGTGCTCGGGCTCGCCGCCGCCTGTGGCCACGACCGGCTGGCGGTCCGCCGCCGTCCGGTCGTCGAACTCCTGGTCCTCGGTGACGAGTTGATCGGATCCGGGGTGCCCGGCCCAGGGCTCGTCCGGGACGCGCTCGGGCCGATGCTGACGCCGTGGCTACGGGCGTGCGGCGCCGAGGTGGCCGAAGTCCGCTCCGTCCGGGACGACTTCGGGATGCTGCGGGACGCGCTCAGGCACTCCACCGCCGACGTCGTCGTCACCACCGGCGGCACCGCGGCCGGCCCGGTCGACTTCCTGCACCGCGCACTCGACGAGGTCGCTGCCCGGCTGCTGGTCGACGGGGTCGCCGTCCGCCCCGGCCACCCGATGCTGCTCGCCGAACTGCCACCGGACGGCCACCCGGGCGAACTCCCCGGCGGGCGCCACCTGGTGGGCCTGCCGGGCAACCCGCTGGCCGCCGTCGCCGGCACCGTCACGATCGCGCTGCCGCTGCTGCACGCCCGCAGCGGCCGGACCAGCGGCGGCCCGGCCCCCGCGCCCGCCGCCGTCACGCTGGCCGGGCACCCGACGGACACCCGGCTGCTGCCCGTGCGGCGCACCGCCGACGGCGTCGTCCCGCTCGCCTTCGACGGGCCCGCCATGCTGCGCGGCCTGGCCCGGGCCGAGGCGCTCGCCGTCGTCCCGCCCGGCGGGGCGGAGGCCGGCGACCCCGTCGAGCTGCTGGAGGCTCCGTGAGCGAGCGGAGCGAGGGAACCGAAGAGGTGCGCGCGGGGGCGAATGTCCTCGCCGAGCGGAGCGAGGCGCGCGCATGAGCAAGCTCCTGCGCGGGCCGGCGCCCGGGACGGAACCGTGGGCTGACGCCGGGATCGTGCTGCCCGCCCGGCGCAGCGCGCCCGCCGTCCGGCAGGTCGGCTCGCGGCTGCTGCTCGCGCTCGCCGTCCTGGTCGCCACCACGGTGATCGTCTACCTCGACCGGGACGGCTACAACGACAACGCCGGCGGCGGGCTCGACTTCCTCGATTCGGCGTACTACGCGACCGTCACGCTCTCCACCACCGGGTACGGCGACATCACGCCCTACAGCTCGGGCGCCCGGCTCGCCAACATCCTGGTGATCACCCCGCTGCGCGTGCTGTTCCTGATCATCCTGGTCGGCACCACGCTCGAGGTGCTCACCGAACGCACCCGCCATCAGTGGCGGTTGAACCGCTGGAGGTCCTCCGTGCGCGAGCACACCGTCGTGATCGGGTACGGCACGAAGGGCCGCAGCGCCGTCGACACCCTGCTCGGCCAGGGCGTGAAGAAGGACGAGATCATCGTCGTCGACCCGCAGCGCAAGGTGATCGAGCACGCCTCCCAGCACGGGCTCGTCGGCGTCGTCGGCGATGCCACCCGCACCGACACCCTGCTGCGCGCGGCCCTGCCGACGGCCGCCCGGGTCGTCGTCGCGCCCGAGCGGGACGACACCGCCGTCCTGGTCACGCTGACGGCGCGCCAGCTCAACAAGGCCGCCACCGTGGTCGCGGCCGTCCGCGAGGACGAGAACGCGCCGCTGCTGCGGCAGAGCGGCGCGGACGTCGTCGTCACCAGCTCCAGCTCGGCCGGGCGGCTGCTCGGGCTGTCCATGCTCAGCCCGCACGCCGGGGCGGTCATGGAGGACCTGCTCACCTACGGCAAAGGCCTGGACGTCGTCGAGCGGCCGGTCACCCGGACCGAGGCCGGGCACGGTCCGCGCGCGTGCGAGGACCTCGTGGTGGCGGTGGTCCGCGGCCGACGGGTGATCAACTACACCGAGCCGGAGGCCGCCGTGCTCCAGCTCACCGACCGGGTGATCGTCATCAAGTCGGCCGGGTGACGCAGTCGTCGCGCCGGGCCGGGAGCGGCGCGCAGTAGGTTCGGGGCATGCATGCGATGACGATTCCCGTACCCGGCGGTCCCGAGGCGCTCGTCTGGGCGGAGGTGCCGGACCCGGTGCCCGGCGAGGGCGAGGTGCTGGTCGACGTGGCGGCCACCGCCGTCAACCGGGCCGACCTGCTCCAGCGGCAGGGCTTCTACAACCCGCCGCCCGGCTCCCCGGTGTACCCGGGGCTCGAATGCGCCGGGCGGATCGCCGCCCTCGGGCCGGGCGTGTCCGGCTGGGCGGTCGGCGACGAGGTGTGCGCGCTGTTGGCCGGCGGCGGGTACGCGCAGCGCGTCGCGGTGCCGACCGGGCAGCTGCTGCCGCTGCCGGCGGGGCTCGGCTTCGAGGAGGCCGCCGCGCTGCCCGAGGTGGCCTGCACGGTGTGGTCCAACGTCTTCCTCACCGCGCACCTGCGGCCCGGCGAGACCCTGCTGGTGCACGGCGGCGCCAGCGGCATCGGGACGATGGCGATCCAGCTGGCCAAGGCCGTCGGCGCCCGGGTGGCGGTCACCGCGGGCAGCGCCGGGAAGCTGGCGCGGTGCGTGGAGCTCGGCGCGGACATCGCGATCGACTACCGGGAGCAGGACTTCGTCGAGGTGCTCCGGGAGGCCACCGGCGGGGCCGGGGCGGACGTCATCCTCGACATCATGGGCGCCAAGTACCTGCAGCGGAACGTCGACGCGCTCGCCGTCAACGGCCGGCTGGTGATCATCGGGCTGCAGGGCGGCGTGAAGGGCGAGCTGGACCTCAACACGCTGCTGCGCAAGCGCGGCGCGGTCGTCGCCACCAACCTGCGCGGGCGGCCGCTGGCCGAGAAGGCGGCGATCGTGGCGGCGGTGCGGGAGCACGTGTGGCCGCTGGTGGAGTCCGGCGTGGTCAAGCCGGTGGTCGACCGGGTGCTGCCGCTGACCGAGGCCGGGGACGCGCACCGGGTGCTGGAGCGGGGCGAGCAGGTGGGCAAGGTCGTGCTGAAGGTCTGAGCGGGGCCGGGCCTGGTGGGAGCGGCGGCCGGGGCGCACGACATGCTCTGATCGTAGGAGTGTGTGAGGCTGGTTCCGAGCTGTCCCGCCGCCGACCCCGCCCCGCGCGGTCGGCCGTCGGAAGGACCTCCGACCGTGGCCGCACCAACGCACGCGCACCTCGGGCCGCTGACCGCCGCGCCCTCCCGCCGCCCCGCCCTGGCCCGCCGGCTGGCCGCGGCGGCCGTGCTCGGGCTGGTCCTGCCGCTGGCCGCCGCGACGGCGGCCGTCGCGGCCCCCGGCCCGGGGGCGGCGAGCCCGGCGGGGGCCGCGGTCCGTGCCGACGGCTCCGACGGCTCCGACGGCTCGGACCGGCCGGACCGGCCGGACCGGCCGGACGGATCCGCCTGGTCCAGGGGCGCCGTACCGTCCGCCGCGCCGCCGGAGCGTGCGGTCACCCGCGCCCGTCCGGACGGCTGGGACCCGCGCGCCCACCGCCACCGGCCCGCCGCGCCGGAGCAGGCACCGGAGCAGGCGCCGCAGCAATCCCCACAGCAGGCGCCGGACCAGGTGCCCGCCCAGGTGCCCGAGCAGGTGCCCGACGGGGCCGTCGAGCAGGCCCCGGAGCAGCCCGCCGAACAGGCCCCGGAGACCGGCGACGCCGAGGCCCCGGACGCCCCGGCCGACGACGCGGCCCCGGAGACCGCCACGACGGCCACCACGCAGGCCATCGCCGCCCCCACCGTGGTCCCGGCCCGCTGGGGCGACGCCTCCACCCTCCAGCTCCCCCTCGGCGCCGGCCTGGGCCTCATCGGCTGCGGCCTCGGTCTGGTCGGCCTGCGCCTGCGCAGGGGCTGGTAGCCGGCGGGGCGCCGCGGCGCGCGTGGGTGTGGGGGAGGTTGTGTGCGGGCTTGCGGTGGATCGCGGGGTGGTGCGGCGTTGCGGCGCGCGAGAACTGAGTATCCGTACGGATTCCCGAGGGGCCGGCCGGGGCGTACCGTCGGGACCGGCCGTGCGGGCCGGGGGCTTCCGCCCGACCAACCCCAGTGAGAGAGAATGTTGTTCATGACGAATCCGATGAACGAGAGCTCGTCGCAGGACGGCCAGAAGGTGCTGATCCTCGGACCGGACGGGATGCCGGTGGGCCAGGGGTTCGCGGGCCAGGCGGGGGACGAGGGCGAGGGGCCGCGCGAGCTCCCGGTGACCGAGATGGTCGAGCAGCCCGCCAAGGTCATGCGGATCGGCAGCATGATCAAGCAGTTGTTGGAGGAGGTGCGGGCGGCACCCCTCGACGAGGCCAGCCGGGCGCGGCTGAAGGACATCCACGCGAGCTCCATCAAGGAGCTGGAGCTGGGCCTGGCCCCCGAGCTGGTCGCGGAGCTGGAGCGATTGTCGCTGCCGTTCACCGACGACTCCATCCCGACCGAGGCGGAGCTGCGGATCGCGCAGGCCCAGCTGGTCGGCTGGCTGGAGGGCCTGTTCCACGGGATCCAGACCGCGCTGTTCGCGCAGCAGATGGCCGCGCGGGCGCAGCTGGAGCAGATGCGCCGGGCGCTGCCGCCCGGTCTGCACGGCGGCGAGCCGGACGAGGACGAGCCAGGCCAGGGCCGCGGCATCCGCTCCGGCCCGTACCTGTAGGCCCGGCCGCGGGCCACGGACCGCACGGCAGGCGGTGCCGGCCCGGCCGCGCCCGCGGGTCGTACCGGGACGGCCCGCCTCCGGGCGGGCTACCGACGGGTAGCCCCGGGGATCGGGACCGAGGACCGGCCCTGGACCGATCACCGTCGGCGAGAGCCGATACCCTGGCCCCCTGTCGCAGGCCGGTGCAGCCGCCACGGCAGGGGGCCGGGCCGGCCGACGGGCCCGGACCGCAGCACGCACGGACGAGACCGAACGTCACGGTCGCGGCGATGACGCCCGCGCCGAGGGGGAGCAGCAGATGAGCGAGCACGGCAACGCGGCGGTCGAGGGCTACTCCCTGGGCAACGGCCGCTACGTGTTGCAGCGGCTGCTGGGCGAGGGCGGCATGGCCTCCGTGCACCTCGCCTTCGACAGCGTGCTGGGCCGACAGGTCGCGCTGAAGAGCATGCACAGCGAGCTGGGCCGGGACGACTCCTTCAAGGAGCGGTTCCGCCGCGAGGCGCAGGCGGTGGCCCGCCTGGAGCACCCGAACATCGTCACGGTGTACGACAGCGGCGAGGACGTCGCCCCCGACGGTTCCAGCACGCCGTACATCGTCATGCAGCTGATCGACGGCAAGGGCCTGCGCGAGACGATCAACGAGGCGGTCGCGCAGTACGGCGCGATGCCGACCGAGGAGGCCCTGCGGGTCACCATCGGCGTGCTGAACGCGCTGGAGGCCTCGCACGACATGGGCCTCGTGCACCGCGACATCAAGCCCGGCAACGTCATGTTCGACCGCAAGGGCAACGTCAAGGTCATGGACTTCGGCATCGCCCGGGCGCTGGAGTCCGGCGTCACGTCGATGACCCAGACCGGCATGGTGGTCGGCACCCCGCAGTACCTGTCGCCCGAGCAGGCGCTCGGCAAGCCGGTCGACGCCCGCTCCGACCTGTACTCGGTCGGCGTGATGCTCTTCGAGATGCTCACCGGCCAGCTGGTCTTCGACGGCGACTCGGCGTTCTCGATCGCCTACAAGCACGTGCAGGAGGAGCCGCCCGCGCCGTCCACGATGAACCCGTCGCTGCCGCCGGCGGTGGACGCGTTCGTGGCCCAGGCGCTGCGCAAGGACCCGGCCCACCGCTTCGCGAGCGCCGAGGCCATGCGGGACGAGGCCGAGCGGCTCATCGCCGAGCTCAAGGGCGGCGGCGGCCACTCGCTGCAGGCGAGCACGCCGCTGGTGATCAACGAGGGCCCGCGCTCGGTGCACGCCGCGCCGCAGAACCCGCAGACGCCGCACCCGCAGTACCTCCAGCAGGGCGGTGCGCCGCAGCAGCCGCAGTACCAGACGCCGCCGCCGGCCTACCAGACCCCGCGTCCGCAGGCCCCGCAGACGCCGCATCCCTTCCCCCAGCAGCCGCAGTACCAGACGCCGCCGCCGGCCTACCAGACGCCGCAGCCGTTCCAGCGGCCCGCGCACACCCCGCCGCCGCAGTCCGTGCCGCCGTACCGGCCGAACCCGGCCCCGGCGGCCAGTGGCGGCGGCTGCTCGACGGCGGCCGTGGTCATCATGATCATCATCGGGGTGCTCGTCCTGGCGGGCATCATCATCGCGATCGTGATCAACAAGGCGAACAACACCCACAAGACCACCTACGGCAGCTCCGCGCCGTCCGCCGCGGTGCTGGTGCTGGACGCCCCCGACCGCTCCGGGCTGCTCTGACCGGTCACGGCCGGATCGGGCGTGTCACGCCGCTCGCCGGAGGCGGTAGCGTTCGGGGATACGAAAGCGACAGGGCACCGCGATCCGAGCGAACGCCCGGGGCGAGGAGCGATGGCACAGACGCAGCATCCGGACGACGACGAGGGCGCCCGGGCGGCCGGCCGGACCGGCGGGGCCCCGCAGCCGAGCGCGCCCGGGAGCGACGCCGCGACCAGCGCGTTCCAGCCGGTGCCGCCCGGCGGCCCGCAGACCCCCGGGCGCGGCACCGCCGCCCCGCTGGGCACGGTCGGTGACGGCCGCTACCGGATGACCCACCGGCTCGGCCGTGGGGGCATGGCCGAGGTGTTCGCCGCCGAGGACATCCGGCTCGGCCGGACCGTCGCGGTCAAGCTGCTGCGCGGCGAACTCGCCCAGGACGACATCGCCCGGGCGCGGTTCACCCGCGAGGCGCACGCCGTCGCCGCGCTGAACCACCACTCGATCGTCTCGGTCTACGACACGGGCGAGGAGTACTTCGGCGACGAGTCCACCCCGTACATCGTGATGGAGCTGGTCGAGGGCCGGACCGTCCGCGAGCTGCTGGTGGACGAGGCCGCGCCGCCGGTCGACCAGGCGCTGATCATCATCGCCGGGGTGCTGGAGGCGCTCGCCTACAGCCACCGGCACGGCATCGTGCACCGCGACATCAAGCCCGCCAACGTGATCATCACGACCAACGGCGCGGTCAAGGTGATGGACTTCGGCATCGCCCGCGCGCTGACCGGCGGGGCCACCACCATGACCCAGACCGGCATGGTGATGGGCACCCCGCAGTACCTGTCGCCCGAGCAGGCCCTCGGCAAGCCGGTCGACCACCGCTCCGACCTCTACGCGGCCGGCTGCATGCTCTACGAGCTGCTGACGCTGCGCCCGCCGTTCACCGGCGACACCCCGCTCTCGGTGGTCTACCAGCACGTCCAGGACCCGCCGGTGCCGCCCTCGCAGGCCAACAGCCGGGTGCCGGTCGGCCTCGACGGGATCGTGCTGCGCTCGCTCGCGAAGAACCCGGACGACCGCTTCCAGGACGCCGACGAGTTCCGCGCGCACGTCCAGCACGCGCTGCGCGAGATGCACGGCGCGGCCGGGGCCGGCTGGGCCGGCGCCACGGCCGGGCTGCTCGTGGCGGGTCCGGGCGACACCGGCGCCACGCAGGTGCTCCGGCCGGACCAGACGGCGGCCACCGCGGCCTTCGGCGCGATCGGTGCGAGCGACGCGACCTCGGTGCTGCCTTACCACGGCGGCCAGCCGCCCGTGGGCCCGCACACGCCGTCCTCGCCCTACCAGGGCCCGGGTGGCCCGTACGACGGCGGCCACGACGGCGGGGACGACGACGGGTACGGGCGGCGGCGCGGTCCGTGGGGCTGGGTGGCCGGCATCGCGGCCGTGCTGGTCGCGGCCGGCGTCGGCATCGCCCTCGCGCTCAGCGGCGGCGGTGGCGGCGGGGGCGGCGGCACCGACCTCGGTCCCAGCTCGCCCGCCCCGGCGGTGAGCACCACCGACGCCACCACGCCGCCCGCGAGCGGCAGCCAGAGCCCGCCGGCCTCCAACACCAACAGCCGGAGGCCCTCGCAGCCGACCGACAACGGCAACTTCGGCGGCGGCAACGGCGGCAACAACACGTCGCCGCAGCCGACGAACAGGCACACGCAGAGCCAGACGCCGACACCGACCTCGACGCACTCGCCGTCGGCATCGGCGTCGTCGAGCAACTCGCCGACGTCGGCACCGTCGACGCCGAGCGGCGGCGGGAGCACGCCGACGGGCGCGAACCCGGGCACCAGCCAGCCGGCGCCGCCGAGCAAGCCCCCGATCACGGCGCCGCCGACGCTCAGCTGATCGGGGGCTGAACCGGCCTGCGGCCGGGGTCAGTTGGCGAAGGCGTCCAGGACCTGTTCGTACTCCTGGCACCACCAGGCCAACTGGCCCGCCGAGGCGGGGTAGAGCGGGTCGGCCCGGTGGTCGCCCCGCTGGTAGCGCCACTGCAGCATCCAGAAGTCGTTCAGCCGCTCCCACCAGACCCGGTGGGCGGCGGCGGCGAGGTGTTCGGCGGTGGCGGCGCCGGTGGCCCGGTAGGCCTGTGAGTAGTGCCGCACCCGGACGAGGTCCAGCGTGCCCGTCGTCCGGTCGTTGAAGAGCAGCGTGGCGGCCCGGACGGCCTCCTCGGCGCGCGGCTGCGGGCCGAGCTTGTCCCAGTCAAGGACGGCCACGACGCCGTCCGCCCCGGGGGTGCCGGGGGCTTCCGGGTGGAGCAGGTTGAGACCGTGGAAGTCGCCGTGGGTCCAGCCGGTGGGCGGGGCGGCCTGCGGGGCGGGGCGGCGGTGGGCGTGGTCGGCGAGCAGTTCCAGCCGTTCGGCGAGCCGTCGTTCGGCCAGGGCGTCGAGGTCGCCGTACGGGCGGTGGGCGCGGGCGTGCGCGAGCAGGTCGCGGGCGAGGACGGCGCTGTCCAGGGGGTCGGCGCTGCGGTAGCCGTCGGGCTGGTCGAGCGGGGCGCAGACGTCGTCGAGCGCGCCGTGCAGGTGGCCGAGCAGCGCGCCGAGCGCGTCGCACTGCGGCAGGGGGAGCTCCGTCCCGTGCCGGTGTCGGCCATCGACCCACGGGAAGAGGGCGAACAGCCGGCCGCCGTAGGAGGCCACCGTCCCGGCGCCGTCGGTGCGGGTCAGCGGAGGTGCGACGGGCAGGCCGAGGGCGTGCAGCGCGGCCATGGCGCGGTGGTGGGCGACGATCTTCGGGCGGTTGGCGGTGGCGGCGTCGACGTAGCACTTCAAGAAATGGGGACCGGCCTCGGTCACGACCCGGTAGCCGCGGTTGAGCAGGCCCTCGGCGACCGGTTCGGCGGTCAGTATCCGTCCGATCGGGTAGCGGCGCAGGACCTCGGCCAGGGCTTCTCGCGGGACGGGTGGACTGAGGGTCCCTATCGGCGGTGCGGAGAGGTCGGGGCGGGCCGGGGCGCAGGCGAGGGTCTGGCTGAAAGTCACAGCCAGAGGTTATGGCCCCCTGGCGGGGGCCCTTGACAACGCGTCAGAACTGTGCTGCTGCTTGGGCTCAGTGCTGCTGGTCGGCCTGGTGCCGAGCCACGAAGGCCGCCGCCTGGGTGCGTCGCTCCATGCCCATCTTGGCGAGCAGACTGGAGACGTAGTTCTTCACCGTCTTCTCGGCCAGGTGCAACTCGTTGCCGATCTGACGATTCGTCATCCCCTCGCCGATCAGGTCGAGGATCCGGCGCTCCTGCCTGGTGAGCTGGGCGAGCCGTTCGTCCTCCTTCTCGCCGCCGTCGCGCAGTCGGGCGAGCACCCGGCTGGTGGCGACCGGGTCGAGCAGCGACTTCCCGGCCGCGACGTCCCGCACCGCGGTGATCAGGTCGGTGCCGCGGATGGCCTTCAGGACGTAGCCGGAGGCCCCGGCCATGATCGAGTCGAACAGCGCCTCGTCGTCCGAGAAGGAGGTGAGCATCAGGCACTTCAGCTCGGGCAGCCGCGAGCGGACCTCCCGGCAGACCTCGACCCCGTTGCCGTCCGGCAGTCGCACGTCGAGCACCGCCACGTCCGGGTGGACGGCGGGGATCCGGGCGATCGCCTCGGCGGCGGTTCCGGCCTCCCCGACCACCTCGATGTCGTCCTCGACCGAGAGCAGGTCGTGCACGCCCCGTCGGACCACCTCGTGGTCGTCGAGCAGGAAAACTCTGATTTGTCCGTTATCACTCACGCCCAAAACCTCCCATATCACCCTACAAGTGGCCTCTCGTGCGTACCGCCCCAGGGGTGTGTTCCGGCCAGACCGGTCCGAAACCGATACCGAGAACCCCCTTACGTACGGGCCGTCGCCCGGATAACGTGCGCTGGTGTCCTGAAGGCGCCCGAATTGAGAGCTGCGTCACGCGGTCCGTCACTCCACCCAACCGACGGCGAGCCGAGCGCGGCACCCTCTGGGTTGTAGACCCCGAACAAGTAGGACGTCCTAGCGCAGGCGCGCCAAGGGCGGACGCTGGGTAACGTTCTCGTGAGGGACGCCGTCGGAACAGGATCACCACCTGCCCCGCAACAGGTGCGCATACCCACGCGCCCCGCGAGGCGGTGACCGGACCGGTCACCGGCGACCCCGGGCGGCCGGACAGACCGAGGAGTGAACGTGACCGTCAAAAGCACGGCGAGGGCCCGCAAGAAGGCGGCCCCCTCCGTCCCTGACACCCTGCGCGCCACGGGTACGGACGCCCAGCCGGAACTCGTCCAACTGCTGACGCCGGAAGGCGAGCGGGTCGAGCACCCGGACTTCCCGCTCACCACCACTCCGGAGGAGCTGCGCGCCCTCTACCGCGACCTGGTGCTGGTGCGCCGGTTCGACGGCGAGGCCACCGCGCTCCAGCGCCAGGGCGAGCTGGGCCTGTGGGCCTCGCTGCTCGGCCAGGAGGCCGCCCAGGTCGGCTCGGGTCGCGCCATGCGCACCGGCGACTACGCCTTCCCCACCTACCGCGAGCACGGTGTGGCCTGGTGCCGCGACGTCGACCCGCTGAACCTGCTCGGCATGTTCCGCGGCGTGAACCACGGCGGCTGGGACCCGAACGAGAAGAACTTCCACCTGTACACCATCGTGATCGGCGCGCAGACCCTGCACGCGACCGGCTACGCGATGGGCATCACCAAGGACGGCGCGGACGACGCGGTCATCGCGTACTTCGGCGACGGCGCCTCCAGCCAGGGCGACGTCAACGAGGCCTTCACCTTCGCCTCGGTCTACAACGCCCCCGTGGTGTTCTTCTGCCAGAACAACCAGTGGGCGATCTCCGAGCCCACCACCACCCAGACCAAGATCCCGCTGTACCGCCGCGCCTCCGGCTTCGGCTTCCCGGGCGTCCGGGTCGACGGCAACGACGTGCTGGCCTGCCTGGCCGTGACCCGCTGGGCCCTCGACCACGCCCGCAGCGGCAACGGCCCGGTGCTGATCGAGGCGTTCACCTACCGGATGGGTGCCCACACCACCTCCGACGACCCGACCCGCTACCGGCTCGCCGAGGAGACCGAGGCCTGGAAGGCCAAGGACCCGATCCTGCGGCTGCGCACCCTCCTGGAGAAGGAGGGCATCGCGGACGAGGAGTTCTTCGCCGCGATCGACGCGGAGAGCGAGCAGCTGGGGCTGCGGGTGCGCGAGGGCGTGCGCGGCATGCCGGACCCGGACCCGACGCTGATCTTCGACCACGTGTACAGCGAGCCGCACGGGCTTGTCGATGAGGAACGGGCCGAGTACGTCGAGTACGCGGCCTCCTTCGAGGCGGGGGAGAACCTCTGATGGCCGGTCAGCTCAGCATCGCGAAGGCGCTCAACAGCGCCCTGCGCAAGTCGCTGGAGGAGGACCCGAAGACCGTCCTGATGGGCGAGGACATCGGCAAGCTCGGCGGCGTCTTCCGGATCACCGACGGCCTGCAGAAGGACTTCGGCGAGGGCCGGGTCATCGACAGCCCGCTCGCCGAGTCCGGCATCGTCGGCACCGCGATCGGCCTGGCGCTGCGCGGCTACCGTCCCGTCGTGGAGATCCAGTTCGACGGCTTCGTCTACCCGGCCTTCGACCAGATCGTCTCCCAGCTGGCCAAGATGCACGCCCGCGCGCTCGGGCACGTCAAGATGCCGGTCACGATCCGCATCCCCTACGCGGGTGGCATCGGCGCGGTCGAGCACCACAGCGAGTCGCACGAGGCGTACTTCGCGCACACCGCCGGCCTGCGCGTGGTCACCCCGTCCAGCGCGCACGACGCGCACTGGATGCTGCGGCAGGCCATCGCCTCCGACGACCCGGTGATCTTCCTGGAGCCCAAGCGCCGTTACTGGGACAAGGGCGAGGTCGGCGACGCCGCCGACCTGGGCCTGTACGACGCCCGGATCGTGCGCCCCGGTGCCGACGCGACGCTGATCGCCTACGGCCCGATGGTCAAGGTCTGCCTGGAGGCCGCCGCGGCAGCCGAGGAGGACGGCCGCCGCCTGGAGGTCGTCGACGTGCGCTCGCTCTCCCCGGTGGACTTCGCCACCCTGGAGGAGTCGGTCAAGCGCACCGGCCGGGCCGTCGTGGTGCACGAGGCGCCGGTCTTCATGGGCATGGGCGCCGAGCTGGCCGCCCGCCTCACGGAACGGTGCTTCTACCACCTGGAGGCGCCGGTCCTGCGGGTCGGCGGCTACCACGCGCCGTACCCGCCGTCCAGGGTCGAGGAGGCGTTCCTGCCCGACCTGGACCGCGTGCTCGACGCCGTCGACCGCGCGCTCGCGTTCTGATCCGGGAGAGCGAAGATGGCCACCGAAGTTCGCTCGCTCCGCGAGTTCAAGATGCCCGATGTGGGCGAGGGCCTCACCGAGGCCGAGATCCTCAGCTGGTACGTCAAGCCGGGTGACACGGTGACGGACGGCCAGGTCGTGTGCGAGGTGGAGACCGCCAAGGCCGCGGTGGAGCTGCCGATCCCGTTCAACGGGGTCGTCGAGCAGCTCTTCTTCCCCGAGGGCGCGACGGTCGACGTCGGCACCGTGATCATCTCGGTCGCGGTCGCCGGGGAGGGCGGGGCCCCGGCTCCGACCGCCCCCGCCGCTGCTCCGGCTCCGGCCCCGGCCGCCGAGGCGCCCGCCGCACCGGCCGAGCCCGAGCGGCGCGAGGTGCTGGTCGGCTACGGTCCGCGGACCGGCACCGCCCAGCGCCGGGCCCGCCGGACCACCACGACCACGGTCGTGGCCGCTCCGGCCGCCCCCGCGGCGCCGGTCGCCCCGGCTCCGACTCCGGCCGTGGCTCCCGCCGTGGCCGAACAGCCCGTCGGCGACCGGCCGTTGGCCAAGCCGCCGGTGCGCAAGCTGGCCAAGGACCTCGGCATCGACCTGCGCGCGGTCATCCCGACCGGCCGGGACGGCGTCGTCACCCGCGAGGACGTGCACGCGCACGCGTCGGCGCTGACCGCCGCCACCTCGGCTCCGGCTCCGGCCGCGGTCGCCGTCGCCGAGCCCGTCGCGGTCGAGTCGGTCGAGGCCCCGGTCGTCGTGTCCGGGTCCGGCACGGGCGACGTCCGGGTGCCGATCAAGGGCGTCCGCAAGGCCACCGCGCAGGCCATGGTGGCCTCGGCGTTCACCGCGCCGCACGTCACCGAGTTCGTCCAGGTCGACGTGACCCGCACGATGAAGTTCGTCCGCAAGCTCAAGGAGAGCGGCGAGCTGGGCCGGGACGTCCGGGTCAGCCCGCTGCTGATCGTCGCCAAGGCGCTGCTCACCGCGATCAAGCGGCACCCCGAGATCAACGCGCAGTGGGACGAGGCGGCCCAGGAGATCGTCATCAAGGGCCAGGTGAACCTCGGCATCGCCGCGGCCACCCCGCGCGGCCTGATCGTGCCCAACATCAAGGACGCCGGCGCCAAGACCCTGTCCGGGCTGGCCACCTCGCTCGGCGAGCTGGTCGAGACCGCCCGCCAGGGCAAGACCTCGCCGGCCGACATGCAGGGCGGCACGGTCACCATCACCAACGTCGGCGTCTTCGGCGTCGACACCGGCACCCCGATCCTCAACCCGGGCGAGGCCGCGATCCTCGCCTTCGGCGCGGTCCGGGAGCTGCCGTGGGTGCACAAGGGCAAGGTGGTCCCGCGTCAGGTGACCACGCTGGCGCTGTCCTTCGACCACCGCCTGGTGGACGGGGAACTGGGTTCCAGGGTGCTGGCCGACGTGGCCGCCCTCCTGGAGCAGCCGAAGCGCCTGATCACCTGGGGCTGACCGGCCGGTAGGACCTGAGAAGGGGCCCTCCTGCGCACCATCGGTGCGCAGGAGGGCCCCTTCGTGCCGCCCGCTCGTCGACTAGCGCCGGGGACGGAGGCGGCGGACGGCGATCAGGACGCCGGCGCCGAGTGCGAGGAGGGCGGCGGCGGAGCCGGCGAGGAAGGTGTTGGCGGAGGAGGAACCGGTCTGGGCGAGCTCGGGGGTGCCGGCCGGCGCGGTGGTGGCAGGGGCGGAGGGCGCCGCGGAAGTGGCCTTCGGCTCAGGCGACTTGAGCGCCTGCGTGGCGGCCTTGGTCTCGTCGGCGGCGGACTGGGCCTCGTGGGCGGGCTTGGCCGGCTTGGCGGTCTTGCCGGGCGCGGGCTTGCCGCTCCGGGTGGGCTCCGCGGTGGGAGTGGCCGCGGGCTCGGCGGGGGTGTGGCGGATCTTGACGGTCGTGCTCGCGGACTTGCCGGTGCCGCTGACCTCGGCCCAGGCGGACGTGGTGATCGACAGCGAGGCGAGCTCCTTGGGGGCGTCGGCCGCCAGGCTGACCCGGAACGTCACTCGGCTCGCGCGGCCGTTGGCCAGGTGCTGCAACAGCGGCGAGGTGTCGACCCGGATGGCCTCGCCGAGGCAGCCGTTGTCGATGGTGAGCTGCTTCCAGGAGCCGTCATGCATGGCCTCGACCGTCAGGTACTTGAGGAGGGGGCGGTTCGCGACACCGCTGGGGCTCAGCAGGGTGAGGCTGGGGGCTGCCTCGTCGTAGTCGGCACCGGTGAAGTTGCCGAATTCCACACCCAGTTCGGCACTCGAACCGGCGGTCAGCGAGGCCGGGGCCGGTGCGACGAAGCCGGCGACCGGAGCACCGTCGTGGTGCCGCGCCTGGGCCTCCTCGGAGATGGTGGGGTTGTTCGCCTGGTACGGGCCGGCACAGGCCCAGGCGGTGTCGGTGGCGAGGATCTGGACGCCGCCGGCGAGGACGACGGTGGTGGCGACGGCGGCGAGGCCGCGGCGGGTGGAGAGCGAGCGGGTGTTCTTCGCAAAACGGGTGATAACGGACGTGCGCATGACGTGACTCCCCAGGGTCATGGGTCTGACGGTGTGGTGGGTGAAGACGACCGGCTCCGCTCTTCCTGAGCAAAAGCGCCCCCCGGCTCCGCCGGTCTCGCTCTCCGTGCCTTCATCCGTATAGACGCGCGTCCCCGGCGGTGGTTGCAGGTGACTTCACAAGTTTTTTCGGAGGCCTCCCGGAGCCGTGCTTCGGGATACTGCCGGAATGACGGATGAGCTGACTTTCCGTCCGGAAACGGTGCCGGGCGAGGGTGGGGAGCGGCGGTCGCTGCGGCGGGACGCGTCGGGGACGGCGTTGCTGGCGGGGCTGGTGTGCATCGCCGTGTCGTTCTCGGGGCCGCTGGTGGTGGTGCTCGCGGCGGCCTCGGCGGGGCGGCTGGACGCGGCGCACACGGCGTCCTGGATCTGGGCGGTGGGCGTCGGCAGCGGGGTGAGCGGGTTCCTGCTGAGCTGGTGGACCCGGACGCCGGTGATCACGGCCTGGTCGACACCGGGGGCGGCACTGCTGGTGACGAGCCTCGGGGCGTACCCGTACCGGGAGGCGGTCGGGGCGTACGTGGTGTGCGCGGTCGTGGTGACGCTGTTCGGGGTGACGGGGTGGTTCGGGCGGCTGATCGCGGCGGTTCCGGTGGGGATCGTCAACGCGATGCTCGCGGGCATCCTCTTCTCGTTCGGCGCCGGGATCTTCGGGGCGGTGCACACCGCACCGGTGCTGGTGGTCGGGAGCTTCGCGGCGTTCCTGCTGGCCAAGCGGTTCGCGCCGCGCTACGCCGTGCCGGTGGCGCTGCTGGTGGGCGGGGTGCTGGCGGCGGTCACGGTCGGCCTGCCGCTGCGGGTGGGGTCCGGCGGGCCGACGGTGCCGGTGCCGACGCTGCCGGCGTTCTCCTGGTCGGCAGCGGTGGGGCTCGCGCTGCCGCTCACGATCGTCGTCCTGGCCTCGCAGAACGCGCCGGGTCTCGGAGTGATGCGGGCCTTCGGCTACCGGGCGGACGACCGCCTGCTGATCGGGTCGACCGGGGTGGTGTCGCTGCTGATGGCGCCGTTCGGCTCGCCCGGGGTCAACCTCGCGGCGATCACTGCGGCGATCTGCTCGGGCCCGGAGGCCCACCCGGACCCGCGCCGGCGCTACGTCGCGGGGATGTCCTCGGGGGCGCTGTACGTGGTTGTGGGCAGCTTCGGCGGGGTGCTGGTGAGCCTGTTCACCGCGCTGCCGAAGGAGCTGATCGCGGTGATCGCCGGGGTCGCGCTGCTGGCGTCGCTGCAGGGCAGTCTGGCGGCGGCGGTCGCGGAGGAGCGGGGGCGGGACGCGGCGGTGGTGACGTTCCTGGCGAGTGCGTCGGGGATGAGCCTGTTCGGGATCGGCTCGGCGTTCTGGGGGCTGCTGTTCGGGCTCGGGACGCACCTGGTGCTGGGCCTGGCGCGGAAGCCCGGGTGAGATTCATTGGTATGAGTGGTCCGATGTGGATCGTTCGGCCAGGTCGGTGACTTTTTCGTCCGCCGGTGGGGGCGACACGCCGGGTCGGGTACGTCTCCGCTCCACCACCCGGGCGACGCCGGGTGACCGGAGCCCCGAGGACGCACCCGTATGCCGCCTGGCAACCCTGGCCGTCTCGTTCGGAGTCTGGCCGCGCTCGTGCTGGTGTCCACCGCCGTACTCCCGGCCGCCCTGGAGCTGGTCGGTCCCTCGCCGTTCGGCGTGATCGGTGCGGGCGCCCCGGTCGACCGGGCGGTGCCGCCGCACACGGCGCAGCGCGCCGACCTGCGCGGCGCCGCGCCCGCCCCGACCGTCGACATACGCCGCACCGGTGACCCGGCCAACCGGATCACCCTGGTGCTGCTCGGCGACGGCTACACGGCGGCCGAACAGGACCTCTTCCAGCAGCAGGCGGACCGGGCCTGGCATTCGCTGATGGACATCGAGCCGTTCCGCAGCTACCAGGCGTTCTTCAACATACGGCGGGTCGAGGTGGTCTCGCCGGTCTCCGGGATAGCGGAGACGGAGAGCCGCGGCCGCAACCCCTCGACCCCGCTCGGCATGCACTTCTGGTGCGAGGGCACCGCCCGGCTGCTCTGCGCGGACGAGGCGGCCACCGCCCGGCTGGCGGGGGACAGTGCCGGGCCGCAGTACCTGATAGCACTGGCCAACTCGACCGAGTACGGCGGCGCCGGGGGCACCGGGGTGACCACCCTGGCGGGCGGCAGCCCGGACGCGGGGCGGATCATCCAGCACGAGATCGGCCACACCGTGGGGGACCTCGGGGACGAGTACGACTCCGCTCCGGACGACGCCGACTACCCGAACCTCTCCACCCTCAACGCCGACGACATGCGCAAGAAGCAGACCAAGTGGTGGCGCTGGCTGGGCGCCGAGTCCCCGGACGGCGCCGGGACGATCGGGGCGTACCGCAGCGCCAACGGCCTCTACCGGCCGACGCAGGACTCGGTGATGCGCACCCTGGGCAGTGCCTACAACCTGCCCTCGCGGGAGGCGATCATCGAGGAGCTGTACCGCCGGATCCGCCCGACCGACCCCCCGGTGCCGCCGCCCGGCGAGGTCGCCGGCCGCCCGCAGCTGGACGCCCGCCCGCTGCCGCTGTCCGGGCCGCGCCAGCTGCGGGTGGACTGGACGGTGGACGGCGTCCCGGCGGATCCGCAGACGGTGAACGGCGGGCGGCTGGACACCGCGCGGCTGAACATCCCGGCCGGCCGCGCCGCCACCGTGACGGCGACCGTCCGGGACACCACGGACTGGGTGCGGGACGAGGGCTTCCGGGACAAGTACATGACCCGCACGGTGTCCTGGACGGTCACCGGCTGAGCGCAGGTCCCGGGGAGATCGGCCGTACCCCGCTCTGGGCGTCCAATCATGGGATGACTACCCTGGACGCACTATGACCGTGGAGCCAGACCGTTCAGTCCGTCCCCTGTCCGCCCCCGCTCCCCGTTCCTCCGTCGAGTCCCCGGCCTCCGTCGCGTCCCCGCCCGGCGGGCGCGCCGCGTGGCTGGCGTGGTCCGTCGGCGTCAGCGTCTACGTCCTCGCGGTGATCCACCGCACCAGCCTCGGCGTGGCCGGGCTGGACGCCGCCGAGCGCTTCGGGATCGGCGCCTCGGCGCTCTCCACCTTCTCGATCCTCCAGGTGCTGGTCTACGCGGCCATGCAGGTACCCGTCGGGCTGCTGGTGGACCGGTTCGGGCCGCGGCGGGTGCTGCTGCTCGGCGTCCTGCTGCTGAGCACCGGGCAGCTGGCCTTCGCGTTCAGCTCCTCGTTCGCCCCCGCGCTGGCCTCCCGCGCGGTGCTGGGCTGCGGGGACGCGATGACCTTCATCAGCGTGCTGCGGATCGCCGCGCGCTGGTTCCCGGCGGCGAAGAACCCGTTCGTCGCGCAGCTGACCGGCCTCGTCGGAATGGGCGGCAACCTGGTCACGACGGTGGTGCTCGCGCAGGTGCTGCACAGCGAGGGCTGGACGCCGACCTTCGCGGCGATCGCGCTGCTGGGCGTGGCGGTGTTCTCGCTGGTCGCGCTCCTCCTGAAGGACGCTCCCGCCGTGGTCCGGCCGGTGGAGCAGGTGGCGGGGCAGCACCGGCCGCGGACGGGGATCGGGCAGCAGATCCGGGCCTGCTGGCAGGAGCCGGGCACCCGGCTCGGGCTCTGGGTGCACTTCACCACGCAGTTCCCGGGCAACGCCTTCGGTCTGCTCTGGGGCCTGCCCTACCTGGTCGAGGCGCAGGGCATGTCGCGCGCCGGGGCCGGTGGGCTGCTGACCCTGCTGGTGCTCAGCAACATGACCTTCGGCTTCGTGTTCGGACGGGTCCTGTCCGTCTCGGCGCGGGCCCGGATGCCGATCGTGCTCACCGTCATCACGGCCACTGCGCTCGGCTGGGCCCTGGTCCTGGCCTGGCCCGGCGGCCACCCGCCGGTCTGGCTGCTGGCCGGGATCGTCGTGGTGATGGGCAGCAACGGTCCGGCCTCCCTGGTCGGCCTGGACTACGCCCGCGCCCGCAACCCGGTGGAGCGGCTCGGGACGGCCTCCGGGATCGTCAACATGGGCGGGTTCATCGGCACGATGATCACTCTGTTCGGCATCGGGGTGCTCCTGGACGCCCTGGCCCCGGCGGGCGCGGAGACGTACTCCGCCGCCGCCTTCCGGTGGGCGTTCTGCTGGCAGTACGTGCCGCTGGCGGTGGGGACGGCGATGATCCTGCGGCTGCGGCGGAAGGTCATTGCGTAGGGTCTCCGACCTGGGGAAATGCCAATACCCTCAGAATTTCTGAGGGTATTGGCCGACGGATCGGCGACCGTACTCCCGGATCATCTCGGCCATCTGCGGCGGTGTCCCGCAGAGCCGGGTGATTCGGCCGCCATCCACCTCTGCGTACATGAGCCCGTCATCGGGTGGCGCGGCCTCGTGCTGTGCGGCGCGCCGCAGGCGGATCAGGTCCACGAGCTTCAGCTTCGGGCAGCCCGGGACGACCCTGCTGCCCCGGATCCCGACCCGCTCCGCGGACGGACAGGCGTAGTAAGCGCCGAAGGGCGGGCCGCTGTCCTCCTCCTGGGTCGGCATGTGGAAAACCATCTCGCCGTGCCGGCAGTGCACCGTCCCGTCCGAGTGGATGGTCACGCCCGGCCAGTCGTCGTGGTCGATCTCGGCGACGATCTGCACCTGCTGGCCGATCGCCTCGGTGAGGGTCTCCGCCATCCGCCGCTGCTGGGTGGGGACGTCGGTGTCCCCCCGGCGGACGGAGGGGAGGAGGTCACGGGTGACCCACTCCTGGAACGGGCGGGCATTGGGTTTCCTCGACCTCATGACGAGGAGGTAGAGCCCTGCCTCACTGACGAGGCTCAGCAATGGGTTTCCTCGGATGGATCCATTCCCACCTGCGGAAACGTCGTGTGGATGAGTTGAACTCACCCATACCGAGCGCATGTCGATGGTCCGCTTGTCGTCGGGGCCGACCATCTTGCTGGCCCAGCCCGGGCTGCCCCGGTCGAGCACGGCGCACACGTCCTTGATCGCGAACCACGGCTCGCCGTCGATCACCACCACCCTGATCGGCTGCCCCGTGAGCGGGAAGCTCGACCGCACCAGCACCATCTGTTCCTGCTGTTCCTGTTCGTCCTCCATGGGGACGCCCCTCCTTCTTCCGAGTGATGGCAGGACTGCTCGGAACAACGAGGTCGAACGAGTGGGGTACTGGCCCCACATTGACGCACGGATGCACGAGGCGTACCGCCCCGGCGCACGGTCGTACGTGTACGCCGGGTGGTGCGCGCCTTGTCGTTCAGATGGTGACCGCGAACGTCGCCAGCACCCGTTCGGCCAGTTCCTTGTCGCCCTCGACGGTCACCGGGCCGGGGCGGCCGCGGCCGCAGGCGAGGCGGACGTACGTCTCCCAGTCCATGGTCAGCTGGACGTCGGGGGCCAGGCTGACCGACTCGTCCACGGCGCCGCGGCCGGCCGCGTCGACCCGTACGGTGCGCAGGAACTCGACCGGGCCGGTGACGTCCAGCACGAGGGTCGTCCCGGCGGGGACGCCCGCGTTGTGGGCGACGGCCTTGGGCAGCTGCTCCAGCAGGAAGTCGCGGGTGACCAGGGCGGCCGGGGAGTCCAGGTTGCCGGGCGCGGCCAGGGCGCGGCGCAGGTCCTGCTCGTGCACCCACACGTCGAAGGCCCGCAGGCGCAGCAGCTCGTGGTAGGGCACCTCCCGGGCGAACGGGCCGGCCGGCCACCGCACCGGCTCCTGGGGTGTCTGCCGGGCGTTGCGCAGGGCCCGCGACCGGCGGATGATCGTGTACTCCAGCTCGCCGGTCATCTCCAGCGCGGTGTGGCAGCGGCGCTTGTCCACCGGCAGCTCGACGTAGCGCGCGAACTCGCTGGTGACGTGGCGCAGGTCGCGCGGCAGCGCGTGGATCGGGCGGGGGTCGCCGAGGAGCTCGGACTCGACGGCGATGATGTGCGAGACGACGTCCCGCACGGACCAGCCGGGGCACTCCGTGGCGCGGTTCCAGGAGCCCTCGGGCAGGGGTGCCACCAGTTCGGATATTGACTCGATGCTCTGCGTCCACGCCTCGGTGTACGCCTGCACGGTCTGGTTGTCCGTCACGGGAATCTCCGGCCCTCCGTCAGCTGCCTTGCCGCGCGCACCCTGCCCCGCCGGCCGGCCGGGTTGGTCCGGCCTCCGGGCGCACACGCTAACCGCACGTTACGCTGCCGGGTGACAGCCGGGCAGCGCTTTCGGGTGACGATCGTAGGACTCTTGCCGTGGACGGTGGTACTGTGCGCGCTTCATTGATCCAACTCGCGGTCTCCGACACCGAGCCGCCGGCCGAGCGACGGGCCAGGGCGGCCTCCCTGGTACGGGCCCAGCAGGGCTGTGACCTGGTGGTCCTGCCCGAACTGTGGCCGCTCGGGGGCTTCGCCCACGACCTCTGGTCGGAGGGCGCGGAAACGCTGGACGGGCCCACCTCGGACGCCATGGCGACGGCCGCCCGGGCCGCCGGGGTCTGGCTGCACGCCGGTTCGATCGTCGAACGCGACCCGGATGGGCCGATCTACAACACCTCGCTGCTGTTCGCCCCCGACGGCGAGCTCGTGCACACCTACCGCAAGATCCACCGCTTCGGCTTCGACAGCGGCGAGGCGGTGGTGATGGGCGCCGGGCAGGAGATCGTCACGGCGCCCACCGACTTCGGCACGCTCGGCCTGGCCACCTGCTACGACCTGCGCTTCCCCGAGCTGTTCCGGGCCCTGCTGGACGCGGGCGCGCACCTGCTGGTCGTCCCGGCGGCCTGGCCGGAGCGGCGGCGCGAGCACTGGACGCTGCTGGCCCGGGCGCGCGCGGTGGAGGAGCAGGCGTACGTCCTCGCCTGCAACACCGCCGGGACGCACGGCGGGGTCGAGCAGGCCGGGCACAGCATCGTGGTGGACCCGTGGGGCCGGGTGCTGGCCGAGGCCGGGGCGGGGGAGCAGGTGCTGACCGTCGAGTTCGACCCGGCCGAGGTGGCCAAGGCGCGGGCGGAGTTCCCGGTGCTGCGGGACCGCCTGCTGGGGATCCCGGCGCCGGTCCAGCGCTGAGGGCGCGGGACGGGCGGGACGGGGTGCGGCGCGGGCGGGATCCGGCCGTTCCCGGGGTTGGTTCGTACCTGCTCCGGGTGGGTTTGAGAAGATGAGCACTCGTCGTGTTCCCAGCCGTCGTTCGGCCGGTCCGCCGAGGGGCGGCCGGTCGGCCCGCCCGAGGAGGTCGCGCGCATGGCCGGCAACGGCGCAGGCGACAGCCGTCCCGTCATCCGCCGCAACAGTCTGCGCGAGCAGATCGCGGGCGCGCTGCGTGAGGAGATGATGGCCGGCCGCCTGGAGGCGGGCCGCAACTTCACCGTCAAGGAGATCGCCGAACTGTACGGCGTCTCCGCGACCCCGGCCCGCGAGGCGCTGGTCGACCTCGGCGCCCAGGGCCTGCTGCGGGCCGAGCACCACCGCGGGTTCACCGTGCCCGAGCTGGGCTGGGACGACTTCCTGGAGATCTTCGAGTCCCGGGTACTGCTCACCGACAGCTACTACCGCCAGTACCGGGCCCGCCGGGCCCTGCCCGACCTCACCCGGCTGCCCTCGCTGCGCCGCCGGGCCGACGCGGCCGTGCGGGCGGCCAGGGCCGGGAACCTGGACGTCATGGTGGGCTGCGACCGCCGGTTCTGGCAGGAGGTCGCCGGGCTGCTCGGCAACCGCCGGATCGGCGCCTACCTGGACTGGCTGCGCGTGCAGTCCTGGATGTTCGCGGCGTCCTACCTGCGGGAGCTGCCCGCGCTGGGCGGGGTGTGCTGGGACCGCCACGTCGACCTGGTGGACGCGATCGAGGCCGGGGACCTCGCCGGGGCGCACCGGATCATCTGCGAGTACAACCTGTTCACCGTCCGGCTGCTGGCCGGACTGGCCGGGCAGCCGCTGGAGTCCGTGGCCGTGCTGGGGCTGCTCACCGAGTCCGTGCAGGAGGAGCCCGCCCCGGCCCCCGGGCCGGCCGGGCCGCCGCCGGTCGAGCCGGGTCCCGCGCAGCCGGGGCCGGGCCGCCCGCGGTACGGCGAGGACCTCGGCCGTGAGCTGGGCCGTGAGCTCGGCCTGGGGCTCGGCCTGGTCCCGCAGCCGCGCTCGATCCCCTACGGCCGGTTCGGCCGGCGGCTGCCCGAGCCCCCCGAGCACCCGCAGGGACGGCCCGATCCGCATCGCGCGCCGGGCCGGTAGGGTGGGCGGTCGTCGTACCGGGTGCCCCCGTCGGGGCCCGTCCCGGTGCGGTCACCGCCGCCCGCAGTCGTCCCCGTCCGCGCGGACGACTCCCCGCCCGGAGAGGAAGAGCCGGCCATGGCCTGCGACCTCTGGCTCGTCCCGCTCGTGGACGTGCTGAGCCACAGCCCCGACAACCCCTTCCGGGACGACCTCGCGCTGTACAACGCCGTGCTGACTTCGCGCGGCCTGCCCGAGGTGCCGGTCTACCAGTACGTCCCGGGGATCAGCGGGGCGGTCGAGCCGATAGCCGCCTTCGACTACGACTCCCTGCACTTCCTGCGCCGCGCCTACCTGTTGGGCCTCACCGGCCTCGACATCACCCCGGTCGACTCGCTCGGCGGCGACTACGAGCAGCTCCTGGAGATGTTCGAGAACAGCGCCGAACAGTCCCACCTGGTCTGGCACTTCGACCACGCGGGGGCCTACGTGCCGATCGAGTTCGCGGTGCCGCTGGTGGACGACGCGCTGCTCGCGGTCGGCGGCCCGCTGGGCTCCAGCCACGGGCTGCTGCGCGAACTCCAGGCCGTGGCACCGGCCCTGGGCCTCGACCCGTACAACCCGCCGGCCCCGACCAAGCCGCTCGGGCCGACCGGCCTGGAGCAGCCGTTCGGCCCGCCGCTGGACGACCTGCACCCCTTCGCCCGCGAGCGGCACGCGTGGGCGGGGCTGTACGCGGCGGCGACCCGCAGCGTCTCCCAGGGCTCGATGATCGTCTTCGCCTGAGCCGGGCGGGTGCCGTCCACTCCTTCGACTCACCGCCCGGCCACCCCGGCTACCGCAGCGGCCCCTCCGGCGGCCGCTGGCGCGGCATGGTGGGCCGGGTGCCCGGCGGGGGCAGCACCCGCACCTGGGCGCCCACGCCGGTCTCGGTGCGCCCGCCCCACGCCCCGGGGGCCTGGGTGGGCAGCTGCGTCATCGACGCGCGGAACTCCAGCATCCACTCCGAGGTCTCGGTGCGGACCATGTCCGACACGTCCTCGCAGAAGCGGCGCAGCACGCCCAGGCAGCGCTCGGCGGCCTCGCCCGCGGTGCCCTCGGTCGGGCCGAGCACCTCCCGCACGCACTCCGAAGCCCAGTCGAACTGGAAGGCCTCCAGGCGGCGTTGCAGCGCCTGCGCGGTGCTCACGTCGCGCATCCAGCCGGAGGTGAGGCCGAAGGCCCGGTCGGTGCCGTAGCAGGCCGCCGCGAGGGCCAGGCCGACGTAGCCCCAGCTGGTGCCGTGCGCGACGGCGCCGGTCAGGTCCACCAGCGGGGCGGACACCCCGCCGACCGCGAAGCCGGCCGTGCCGAACCGCAGCAGGCGGGCCCAGCGGCGCTTCCAGACCCGGTCCTTGCGGTACCACTCGATCGCCTCGACCGCCCGCTCCTCGGACCAGCGGTAGAGCTCCTCCAGCCGCTCGGCCGGCTCGCCCCAGTCCCCGAGCGGGAACTGGCGGGCGCTCAGATCGGTCCGGCGGCGGGTGGACGCCCGGCGGGCGACCGCCGCGACGGGCTGGTCCTCCTCGCCGATCTCCTTGCCCCAGGCACTCTCCTCGGGCTGCATTTCCGGCTGGCTCACCTGTGGGGCTCCCTGTGGCGGGCGGCTTGGTCTGGTGCGGGTCGGTCTGGTGACGCGTCCGGCTGACGGATCGTCCGCCGGTGGTTGTCCAACAGCACTTCTTACCGCCAAATGGCTGACCGCGGGGCGCTTCCCCCTTGATCGTTATCGGATTCGGCCACCGGAACACGAGGTCGGAGGGATGCGGGGGTCGGTGAGATTTCACTCGTCCGAGCGAGGCCCCGGTGACCCACCGTCCTGACCCGGACCTCCGACGCCGACCAGCGGGGCCCCGCTTTGGAGGATCCTCCGACATCGTGAGCGTACGGAGCTCACCGATTGGAGGTTCCGACGGGACCGGAGAGCGGCCGGAACGGGCCACCGACTACCCTTGCCAACCGTGAAGGTCCTCGTCATCGGCGGCGGCGCCCGCGAACACGCCCTGTGCCGCTCCCTGTCCCAAGATCCCGCCGTCACCGAGCTGCACTGCGCCCCGGGCAACGCCGGCATCGCGCAGGTGGCGACGGTCCACCCGGTCGACCAGCTGGACGGCGCCCAGGTGGCCGACCTGGCCGGGCGGCTCGGTGCCGACCTCGTCGTCGTCGGCCCGGAGGCCCCGCTGGTCGCGGGCGTCGCCGACGCCGTGCGCGCGGTCGGCATCCCCGTCTTCGGCCCGTCCGGCGCGGCCGCCCGACTGGAAGGCTCGAAGGCCTTCGCCAAGGACGTGATGGCCGGCGCCGGCGTCCCGACCGCCCGCTCCTACGTGTGCACCACCGCGGAGGAGGCCGCCGAGGCCCTCGACGCCTTCGGCGCACCGTACGTCGTCAAGGACGACGGCCTGGCGGCGGGCAAGGGCGTCGTCGTCACCTCCGACCGCGCCGCCGCGCTGGCCCACGCCGCGGCCTGCGAGCGCGTGGTCATCGAGGAGTACCTGGACGGCCCCGAGGTCTCGCTGTTCGCGATCACCGACGGCACCACCGTCCTGCCGCTGCAGCCCGCCCAGGACTTCAAGCGCGCCCTGGACGGCGACGAGGGCCCCAACACCGGCGGCATGGGCGCCTACTCGCCGCTGCCGTGGGCGCCCGCCGGGCTGGTCCAGGAAGTCCTGGAGACCGTCCTGCAGCCGACCGTGGACGAGCTGCGCCGCCGCGGCACCGAGTTCTCCGGCCTGCTCTACGCCGGCCTCGCGCTCACCTCGCGCGGCACCCGGGTGATCGAGTTCAACGCCCGCTTCGGCGACCCGGAGACCCAGGTCGTGCTGGCCCGGCTGCGCACCCCGCTGGCCGCCGTCCTGCTGGCCTCCGCCACCGGCACGCTGGACCAGCTGGAGCCGCTGCGCTGGAGCGAGGACGCGGCCGTGACCGTCGTCGTCGCCTCCGAGGGCTACCCGGCCGCGCCGCGCACCGGCGACCCGATCGAGGGCCTCGCCGAGGCCGAGGCGGACGGCACCGCGTTCGTCCTGCACGCCGGCACCGCGGCGGACGGGGACGGCCGGGTGCTGAGCGCCGGCGGCCGGGTCCTGTCCGTCACCGCCACCGGCGCCGACCTCGCCGAGGCACGCGGCCGCGCGTACGCCGCCGTCGACCGCATCTCGCTCAAGGGCGGCCAGCACCGCACCGACATCGCGCTCAAGGCGGCCACCGCCCAGCCCACCGCCTGACCCCCGTCCGTCAACGGCCCGTCAACGGCCCGTCCGCCGGGCAGCCGCACCCCGCAGGGCGCCGCGTCGTGGGAAACACCCCCATGGACGCAGCGCCCTGCGGCGTTCCCGGGCGGCGGCGGCCGTGGTGGGCGGCGCACCGTTCGGCGGCCGGATTCCAGCCCATCGAGTGACAGCACCCGCATCCGGCTGACGTAACCGGGCGCCCGGCCTTATGGTGCGCTGGATCGCACCGCGCCGTGGCCGCGCGCCGTGGCGGCCGCCGGGTAGCGGCGGTCCCGCGGGGGGATGCTGGACGGCGTCCGGCCGGGCGGTCGCCCGGGTGCTTCGCACCGGACCGGTCGCGAGCGTCCGGAATCCGGACGGCGTCACCGGGACGAGTGGAAACCGGGGCTTTCCGGAACACCCACCCGGACCGGGGCGTCGAACATGGCAGAAGCGCCACGCAGCATGCACTACCGGGATCGGACACCACCGCTTCCCGGTCGGAACTGATCGTTTCGAGTCGGCTCAGGGGCCCACCAGCGGGCACCCGAGGGCTCCGAAGGGGGTGCCGCACCGTATGGCAGCTGCCGACACCGCGCGCGCACACGCCCAGGCGGTCCTGCGGATCCGCGGGCTCGCCCTGGCCACCGCAGCCGTGCCCGCCGCCGTCGCGGTGGTCCTGCTGGCCGGCCGGTTCACCGGCCGCATCGGGGCGCCCGACGCCTCCGACGCGGCCGGCTGGGACGCCGCCCGCTGGGCGGTCGGCGCGGTCGCCGTGCTCGCCCTCCTGGTGGCCGGCCTGGCCGCCCGCGCCTACCGCCGGGCCGTCCCGCCGCGCACCCCCGCCGTCCCGCTGGAGCGCGCCGAGGCCCCCGAGCTGTACCGGCTGATCGGTGAACTCGCCGACCGGCTGGACGTCCCCGCGCCCTCCGCCATCGCGCTCACCCCGGACTGCGACAGCTGGCTGGAGGACGTCGACCCCGCGCACCCGCGCCGCCCCCGGTCCGAGCCGCCCGCGCCCGTCCTGGTGATCGGCTCGCCGTTCCTGTGGTGGATGCGGGCCGACGAGCTGCGCGCCCTGCTCGCGCCCGTGGTGGCCGGCACCGCCGCCTCCGCCGACCCGGACATCGCCGCCGCCCGCCGCTTCCTGCGCAGCCTCGACGCCAGCCTGGACACCGGCCCGTCCCCGGCCGGGCTCGGCGGCGCCGTGTTGGCGGGCCCGCCCCGGGCGCCGCGCCGCGGCCCGGCCCTGCTCACCGACCGGATCACCCGCCGCCTCCTCGGCGCCTGCCGCGGCCACGCGGCCGAGCTGGAGCGGTCCGTCGCCGGCTGGGCCTCCGAGCAGGCCAGGACGGTCGACTACGGCCTGCGGATCGCCGCCCAGGAGCAGGTCGGCCTCGCCTACGCCGGCTGGGACCGCCTGCTCACCCGGGTCGCGCTGCCCGCCTGGCGGCTCGGGCGCCTCCCCGCCCACCTCAACGCCGGCGTGGTCGCCGCCCTCACCGAGCTGTCCCGGCGCGACCGGCTGGCCGGCGGCTACGGCACCCGGCTCGGCGACCGCCCCGCCTGCGACCTGCTGGAGGAGCCCGGCACCGTGGACCGGGCGGTCTCCCGGCTCGCCGCCGAGCTGTTCTTCGGCCGCCCGGCCGCCGGCGCCTGGCACGAGCTGGAGTGGACCGCCTACCCGGCCGACGTCGTCGACGCCGGCTGGCGGGCCCGCGCCGCCGCCCTGCAGAGCGCCCTGGACCGCCTCGCGCCCCAGGCCCGCCCCGGCGCCCCGACGCTCACCCGGCTGCTGGTCCGCCTCGCCGAGGGCGACGGCGAGCAGCTGGCCGCCGCCCTCGCCGCCGAACTGGCCCGCACCACCGCCCCGGCCCCGCTGCTCGAACCCGTCCGCAGCGGCCGCGACCTGCTGGTCGACCACGTCACCGCGATGGTCTGCTGCGCCGCCGTCGACACCGCGGGTGCCACCCCCGGCCTGGACTGGCTGGACGGCCCCGTCCTGCTGATCCGCGGCGTCCGCCGCACCGACCTCGCCGCCCCCGTCGCCCAGGCCGTCGAACAGGGCCAGGACGGCCCCCTGCGCGCCTGGCTCGACGCCGCCGACGTCCGCCTGGAGAAGCCCGTCCGCCTCTGATCCCCAACGGCGCTCGGCCACCGCCCACGCGCCCCCGGCCGGGCCCGCGGGCGGCCGTCCGCGCAGGCCGCAGGGCCCGACGGGGACGGGCCCGAAGATTGTCGCCACCAATTGCTACCACCGGGTGACGCTGCGCCAGCACAGTGTGGTGTATTAGACCGCACGCACATCCGGGGGGCACGTGCCAGCCCGGAGAGGAGTGCACCTGGGAGGGGCGCGTGGGTACCGAGCTCAACCGCCGCTGGGAGTCCGGAACGCTTGCCTACAGCGCCTCCGACCCCTTCGGCCAAGGCCCGCTGCCCTGGCTGCGCAGCCCCGACGAGTACCTGGCCGACGCCGAGGGCACCGTGCCCTGGTACGTCTCCGTGGACGCCCCCGGCCAGCGCCCGCTCGCCGCCGGCGCCCGGCCCCGGCCGCCGGTGGGCACCCCGCGCAGCGCCGACGACGTCGTCCAGCAGATCAAGGGCTTCGCCTCGGCCGGCGTGGTCCGCCCCGGCGGCTCGGTGGACTTCCGGGTCACCGTCAACCCGCCGCGCGAGTTCACCGTGGACGTCTACCGGATCGGCCACTACGGCGGCGACGGTGCCCACCACATGACGTCCAGTCCGCTCATCGCCGGCCTGGCCCAGCCCGCCCCGCTGGTGGTCGGCCGGACGGTCTCCTGCCACCACTGGTGGCACTCCTGGCGGCTGCAGATCCCCGCCCACTGGCAGCCCGGCGCGTACGTCGCCGTGCTGACCACCGCGGACATGCTGCACCGCAGCCACATCCCGTTCACCGTGAGGGACTTCGAGGACCGGGCACACGCCGCCGAACTGCTCCTGGTGCTCCCCGACGTGACCTGGCAGGCCTACAACCTGTTCCCCGAGGACGGCCGCAGCGGCGCGAGCCTCTACCACGCGTGGGACGGCCGGGGCGGGCTGGTCGGCGAGCCGGAGGCGGCCGTCACCGTCTCCTTCGACCGCCCGCACGCCACCGCCGGGCTGCCGCTGCACGTCGGCCACGCCTACGACTTCATCCGCTGGGCCGAGCGCTACGGCTACGACCTCGCCTACGCGACCGCCACCGACCTGCACGCCGGCCTGGTCGACCCGGCCCGGCACCGGGCGCTGGTCTTCCCCGGCCACGACGAGTACTGGTCCGAGCCGAAGCGCCGCGCCGCCGAGCGGGCCCGCGACGGCGGCACCTCGCTGGTCTTCCTGTCCGCCAACACCATGTACTGGCGGGTCGAGCTGAGCGCCGCCGCCTCCGGCGAGCCCAACCGGCTGCTCAACTGCCGCAAGCGCCAGAAGGTCCGGCCGGGCAGTGCGGCGGCCGGCGCGCCCGGCGCCGCGAGCGCCCTGTGGCGGGACGCCGGCGAGCCCGAGCAGCACCTGCTCGGCGTGCAGTACTCGGGCCGGGTCGCCGCACCCGTCCCGCTGGTCGCACGGCACACCGCGCACTGGCTGTGGGACGGCACCGGGCTCCAGGAGGGCGACGAGGTGCCCGGACTGGTGGCCGGCGAGGCCGACCGCTACTACCCGAAGGTGGCGCTGCCCGAGCACACCGAGCGCGTCCTGCTGGCCCACTCCCCGTACCGGGACCCGGCGGGCCGCACCCGCTACCAGGAGACCTCGCTCTACCGCGCGCCCAGCGGCGCGTACGTCTTCGCGGCCGGCACCTTCGCCTGGTCGCCCGCGCTGGGCCGCCCCGGGCTGACCGACGAGCGCATCCAGCGGGCCACCGCCAACCTGCTCGACCGGCTGTGCAAGAACGGGCCCTGAGCCGGGCGCCGCGAGGCCCGGGAGGCCGGGTGGAGCGTTCGTGAAAGACTGCGGGGGCAGTGACCTCCCCTTTCGCGGTGCCCCACGCCCGTGAACGACCCCTGAGGACTGAGACACCTTGAGCGGATTTGTCACCAAGCCCGAGCCGGTCCAGGTATCCGGCCTGGTCCACCTGCACACCGGCAAGGTGCGCGACCTCTACCGCACCGAGTCGGGCGAGCTGGTCATGGTGGCCAGCGACCGGATGTCCGCCCACGACTGGGTGCTGCCGAACGAGATCCCCGACAAGGGCCGCGTCCTCACCCAGCTCTCCCTGTGGTGGTTCGAGCGGATCGCCGACATCGTGCCCAACCACGTGATCTCCACCGAGGTCCCGGCCGGCGCTCCCGCCGACTGGAAGGGGCGCACGCTGATCTGCAAGAGCCTGGACATGATCCCGGTCGAGGCGGTCGCCCGCGGCTACCTGGCCGGCTCCGGCCTGAGCGAGTACGAGGAGAGCCGCACGGTCTGCGGCATCGCGCTGCCCGAGGGCCTGGTCAACAGCTCCGAGCTGCCCGCCCCGATCTACACCCCGGCGCTCAAGGCCGAGGTCGGCGAGCACGACGAGAACGTCCCCTACGAGGAGACCGCCCGCCGGATCGGCGCCGAGCTGGCCAACCAGGTGCGCCGCACCACCCTCGACGTCTACGCCCGCGCCCGGGACATCGCCCGCGACCGCGGCATCATCCTGGCCGACACCAAGTTCGAGTTCGGCCTGCTGGACGGCGAGCTGATCATCGGCGACGAGGTGCTCACCCCGGACTCCTCCCGCTACTGGCCGGCCGACGACTACGAGCCCGGCCGCTCGCAGGCGTCCTTCGACAAGCAGCTCATCCGCGACTGGCTGGTCTCCCCGGCCTCCGGCTGGGACCGCTACAGCGAGGAGCCGCCGCCGGCGCTGCCGGCCGAGGTGGTCGAGCAGACCCGGGCCAAGTACGTCGAGGTGTACGAGCGCCTGACCGGCACCAGCTGGGTCTGAGCCGCGACCGCCCGCGGGTACGGCCTCAGATCCAGCCGTGCTCGCGGGCGATCCGCACCGCCGCGTGCCGGTTCTCCGCGCCCAGCTTGGTGGCCGCCGAGGAGAGGTAGTTGCGGACGGTGCCCTGGGACAGGGCGGCCCGCGCGGCGATCTCGGCGATCGGGGTGCCGTCCGCGGCCAGCTCCAGGACGTCGGTCTCGCGCGGCGTCAGCGGCGTCTCGCCGGCACTGATCGCGTCCGCGGCGAGCTCCGGGTCGACGTACCGGCCGCCGGCCCGGACGGTCCGGATGATCCCCGCGAGGTCGGCCGCCGAGACGGTCTTGGGCAGGAAGCCGCGCACCCCGACCTCCAGCGCCCGCTTCAGGTAGCCGGGCCGGCCGTGACCGGTGACGATCATGCAGCGGCAGTCCGGCAGCAGTCGGCGCAGCTCGGTGGCCACCTCGATGCCGTCCCGTCCGGGCATCTGCAGGTCCAGGACGGCGATGTCGGGCCGGTGCGCCCGGGCCATCGCGAGCGCCTCCGGGCCGGAGCCGGCCTGGGCGACGACCTCGATGTCGTCCTCCAGCGACAGCAGCGCGGCCAGCGCGCCCCGGATCAGGTGCTCGTCGTCGGCGAGCAGGACGCGGACGGGCGGGGTCTCGGTCATCGGTGGGCCTTCCTCCGGGAGTACGGGTCAGAGTGGTACGGCCGCGAGCATGCGGAACGTGCCCGGCGCGGCCGTCGGGACGGTCAGCTCGCCGTCGTGGGCGGCCAGCCGCTCGCGGAGCCCGCGCAGCCCGGTGCCGCCGCCCTGGGAGGGCAGCGGGACCTCCGGCACGCCGTCGTTCTCCAGCTCCAGCACCGCCCGGCCGTCCTCCCGGTGCAGGCGGATCAGGCAGTGGGCGGCCTCGCTGTGCCGCAGCACGTTGGTGGTGGCCTCGCGGATCACCCAGCCGAGCACCGACTGCACCGGGGCCGGCAGCCCGTCCGCGTCCTCGCCGAGGTCGATCTCGCAGGCGACGTCGGCGGAGCGCAGCACCGCCCGGGCGCCGATCGCCTCGGCGTGCAGGTCGGCGGTGCGGTAGCCGCGGATGACGTCCCGGACCTCGCGCTGCGAGTCCTGGGCGATCCGCTGCACCTCGGCCATCTGCTCGGCGGCCTCCGCGCGGCCCCGGCGGGCGAGCTGGACGGCGAGTTCGCTCTTGAGCGCGATCGTCGTGAGGTTGCGGCCCATGACGTCGTGCAGGTCGCGGGAGAAACGCAGTCGTTCCTCGGCGACGGCGAGCCGGGACTGCGCCTCGCGGGCGGCGTCCAGTTCCCAGACGATCGCGGTCACCCAGGCGAAGCTGCGGCAGCTGCCGATCAGGAAGGACAGGCCGATCGCCGCCCCGACCATCAGCCCGGTCGTGATGCCCGGGTCGAACCCGGTCAGCACCATCGCGGGAGCGATCGCCAGGACCTGGCCGAATGCGATCAGGAAGGTCCGGGGCAGGGAGACCGCGACGGCCGTCGGGCCGATCGACGCGCCCATCAGGGCGGTGGCGACGACTGCGGTGAACGGCGGCGCGTGGGGGTTCATCGGCCCGCCGGTGGACGGGCCGAGCAGGATGACGGTCCAGGAGCCGACCAGCGTCAGGACGGCGTTGACGATCAGCCAGCGCCGGTACTCGGACGGCCGCTTCAGGTAGTGGTCGAGCACGGTGCGGTACGCCCGGAGCGTGACCAGCGTGGAGGCGAGCGAGACCACCACGGCGACCTGGACGGCGGTGCCGTGGCCCGGGAGGTTCGCGGGGGAGGCGCTGACCAGGAGGTTGATCGGCAGCATCATCCACGCCATCAGGTACAGCGACCAGCGGAAGTACAGCTCGGCGCGCTGTGGCTTGCCGTAGCCCTTCCAGCGGCGGATCGGCCCCCTGACCTGCATCGACTTGCTCCCCGTCCCGTCACGTTGCTGTCGCTGCCTTCATATCAGAGGGATGGAGGGGGCCGGGCCTTCGGTTGCAGTGGCCATCCGTCAGGAGGACCTGCGCGGGCGTCAGCGGCGGGATTCCCAGCGGAAGTACCGGACCGCGCCCCAGGTCGCCAGGCCCAGCCACACGGCGCCCGTGACGAGGTGCGGCACGGCGGTGGACCAGGTGCCGCCGAAGCCGGTCGCGGCGGCCGAGCCGTCGGTGCCGGTCCAGCCGATCCGGATCAGCTGGAAGCCCGGGGTGGTGGGCAGCAGGCGGCAGAAGTCGGCGACCCGGTCGGGCATGACCTCCAGCGGGATGAACAGGCCGGAGCCGAACTGCGAGACGAGCAGCAGCGGGAGGGTGGTGATGCCGGCGGTCTCGACGGTCTTGGTGAAGGCGCTGGTGAGCGCGGCCATGGCCATCATCGTGCCGATGCTCAGGAGCAGCCCGGCGGCCAGCAGCAGTGGGTTCACCGGGGCGCCGAGGTTCAGGAAGGCGGTGCCGCCGCCCGCGACGACCGCGCTCATCAGCAGCGCGAGGCTCACCGACGGCACGGCCGTGCCGGCCAGGATCTCCGGGTCCCGGGCCTCGCCGGTGCGCAGCCGCTTGAGCACCAGCTCGTTGCGGCGGCCGACGTACGCGGCGGTCAGGTTGTAGTAGACGACGAAGGCCAGGATGCCGCCGATGGTGCCGATGATCAGCAGGGAGTCGACGTCCAGGCCGGGGTGGGACGAGGCCTGCTGCTTCAGCGTGCTGCGGCGCCCGGCGATCATCAGCACCGGCAGCAGCAGGGCGGTGAACAGGGCCGAGCGGTTGCGCAGGAGCAGGGTGGCCTCGGAGCGGCCGAGGGAGGCCAGGCGGCGCAGGGCGGTGCCCTGGGGGCCGGCGGCGGTGCCGGTGGTGCCGGTGGCGCTGGCGGGGGCGGCGGTGGTCATCGGGCGGATCCGATCAGGCGGCGGGAGGAGCGGGAGGGACGGGAGGCACGGCCGGCGGGAGCGGGCGGCCGGGGCTCGTCCTGGTGGGCGGCCTCGGAGGCGATCGCGAGGAAGGCCTCCTCCAGCGAGGCGCTGCGGGCGTCCAGGGCGCCGAGCGCGAGGTCGTGCCGGTGGGCCCAGTCGAGCAGCTCGTGGAGGTCCCGTTGGAGGGCGGAGGTCTGCACGGTGACCTTGCGGCCCTCGACGGCGACCTCGGCCCCGGCCGGCAGCGGCAGCGAGGACCCGGCGGACGCGGGCAGTTCGAAGGTGATCCGGGAGGGCCGTCCGGCGATCACCTCGGCGACGGTGCCGGTGGTGACGACCCGGCCGCCGTGCATGATCGCCAGTCGGTCGGCCAGCTCCTCGGCCTCCTCCAGGTAGTGCGTGGTGAGCAGCACGGTGGTGCCCTGGGCCCGCAGCTCGCGGACCAGCCGCCAGACGGCGGCGCGGGCCTCCGGGTCCAGGCCGGTGCTGGGCTCGTCCAGGAAGAGCACCTCGGGGCGGCCGAGCAGGGCCATCGCGAGGTCCAGCCGGCGGCGCTCGCCGCCGGACAGCTGCTTGACCCGCACGTCGCGCCGGTGGCCGAGGCCGACCAGCTCCAGCGCCTCCTCCACCGGCCGGGCGCCGCTGGTCAGGCCGGACCACGTGCGGCCGGTCTCGGCGACGGTGAGCTCGCCGGGGAAGCCGCCCTCCTGGAGCATGATGCCGATCCGCGGACGGAGCGCGGCGCGCTCGCGGTACGGGTCGTGGCCGAGCACCCGGACGCTGCCGCCGCTGGGCGCGGCCAGGCCCTCGACGAGCTCCATGGTGGAGGTCTTGCCCGCCCCGTTGGTGCCGAGCAGGGCGAAGAGCTCGCCGCGGCCGACGGTCAGGTCGACGCCGCGGACGGCGTGGTAGCCGGTGCTGCCGGAGCCGTAGTGGCGCTGGAGGTCGGTGACCTCGATCACGGGGCCGGGGGAGCCGGCGGACTGGCGCGTTTCCATGGCTCCAGCCTTCCGCCTCCCGGCCCGCGCGGTCAGTGCGCGCCGTCATCGGAAGGGGATGCGGATCCACGGGTCGGCGATGACAAATGTCATCGGTCACCGGCCCGGCCGCGATGGTGGGGAAGGCCGCGGTGGGGAAGGCCGCGGTGCCGCGGTGGGGAACGCACGGGGAAATGCCGAAGGGCCCCTCGATCGAGGGGCCCTTCGCTTTGGAGCGGACGACGAGATTCGAACTCGCGACCCTCACCTTGGCAAGGTGATGCTCTACCAACTGAGCCACGTCCGCAGGTCAAACTATGGAGTTGTGCTGTGCTCGCGCACTGCGAGCGGACGACGAGATTCGAACTCGCGACCCTCACCTTGGCAAGGTGATGCTCTACCAACTGAGCCACGTCCGCACGGTGCCTGGTGGGGCACCGGCCGCCTCTTCGGATCTCTCCGTTGCGGCGACGAGGAATACTCTACAGCATCGTTCGGGGTGGTCGCCCCACCCTTTCGGCGGGCAGGGCGACCGCGGGGCCGCCGGCTCGGGCCGGACGTCCCCGCCGGGGTCAGTTCGCCTCGGCGAACGCCTCGTACACGTGCTTGGGGATGCGCCCGCGGGCCGGCAGCTCCATTCCGCGCGACTGGGCCCAGGCGCGGACCGCGGCCGGGTCGGGGGTCAGCGCGGTGCGGCGGAAGGACTTTCCGGTGCGGCTCTGGCGCCGTCCGGCCGCGACGAACGGGGCGAGGGCCTCCCGCAGCTTTTCCGCGTTGTCCACGGACAGGTCGATCTCGTACGACTTCCCGTCCACGCCGAAGTGGACGGTTTCCGCGGCGGCGCCGCCGTCCAGGTCGTCGGAGAGCGTGACAACTACACGCTGTGCCATGGGTGTCAATCCTCTCGGGCAATTCGGCCGTCGGCGCGCGGGGTGCGCCCCGGGGCCTGATGTGCACCACTCGCGCAAGCGCATACGGGCAGGCCTGGTGGCCGGCCGGATACGCAGCACTTGCCGCGACAGGTGGCCCTATTCTGCACCCGAAGCTGGTCGAAATCGAAGAGTCCGGCATTCTTTTCCGGATATTCACGTCTCTTCGTGGGACTTGCGGATACCGGCGCGCGGGACGGGCGGTTCTGTCCCGGAGTGCCGTATTCGGGTGTTCTTCGGGGGTTCTCCGCCCGGCCGGCCAATCCGCTGATATCGGGTGCCGGGGGTGGGGGTCGGTGGCGCCGGATCCCTTGCGGCGTAAGGGTCTCGGGTCTACGCGCGTCGCCCTCCCCGGCCAGCAATCCCGCCCGAAACCACCGGTAGTCTGGAGTTCCCCCGCCTCACGAAGACACCACCGGGAGTGCCAGTGGCACGCGTCGTAGTCGACGTCATGCTCAAGCCGGAGATCCTCGACCCCCAGGGACAGGCGGTGCAGCGCGCACTGCCCCGTCTCGGATTCACCGGGATCGCCGACGTCCGCCAGGGCAAGCGTTTCGAGCTGGAGCTGGAGGGTCCGGTCGACGACGCCGCACTCGCCCGTATCCGCGAAGCCGCCGAGACCTTTCTCGCCAACACCGTGATCGAGGACTTCACCGTCCGGGTCGAGGAGGCGGCGAAGTGACCACCCGCGTAGGCGTCGTCACTTTCCCCGGTTCACTCGACGACCGCGACGCGCAGCGCGCGGTCCGGCTGGCCGGCGCCGAGCCGGTCTCGCTCTGGCACCGTGACGAGGATCTCCACCAGGTCGACGCCGTCGTCCTGCCGGGCGGTTTCAGTTACGGCGACTATCTGCGCTGCGGGGCGATCTCCCGCTTCTCGCCGGTCATGACCACCATCATCGAGCAGGCGAAGCTCGGAATGCCGGTCCTCGGTATCTGCAACGGCTTCCAGGTGCTGTGCGAATCGCACCTGCTGCCGGGCGCGCTCACCCGCAACGACTCGCTGCACTTCGTCTGCCGCGACCAGAAGCTGCGGATCGAGAACGCCGGCACCGCGTGGACCCGGGATTACTCGGCCGGCCAGGAAATCGTGGTTCCGCTCAAGAACGGCGAGGGCCGGTTCGTCGCCGACGCGCACGTCCTGGACGAGCTGGAGGCCGAGGGCCGGGTGGTCGCCCGGTACCTCGACGTCAACCCGAACGGTTCGTACCGCGACATCGCCGGCATCACCAACGCCGCCGGCAATGTCGTCGGTCTGATGCCGCACCCTGAGCACGCGGTGGAGCCGCTCACCGGTCCGACCACCGAGGGCCTGGGCTTCTTCACTTCCGTCCTGAAGCAGCTGGTGAACGCCTGATGAGCCTCGACACCGTCAAGAACGCCGAGCAGACCCCGGACGCCGCCCAGCCGTGGGCGGAACTCGGCCTCAAGGAGGACGAGTACGCGCGGATCCGGGAGATTCTCGGCCGCCGCCCCACCGGGGCGGAACTCGCGATGTACTCGGTCATGTGGTCGGAGCACTGTTCGTACAAGAGCAGCAAGGTCCACCTGAAGCAGTTCGGCGAGAAGAAGCCCGATTCCGACGCCATGCTCGTCGGCATCGGCGAGAACGCCGGTGTCGTGGACGTCGGCCAGGGCTACGCGGTGACCTTCAAGGTCGAGTCGCACAACCACCCGTCGTACATCGAGCCCTACCAGGGCGCGGCCACCGGCATCGGCGGCATCGTGCGCGACATCCTCGCGATGGGCGCCCGCCCGGTCGCCGTCATGGACCCGCTGCGGTTCGGCGCGGCCGACCACCCGGACACCCGGCGCGTGCTGCCCGGGATCGTCGCGGGCATCGGCGGCTACGGCAACTGCCTGGGCCTGCCGAACATCGGCGGCGAGGTCGTCTTCGACTCCTGCTACCAGGGCAACCCGCTGGTCAACGCGCTGTGCGTGGGCGTCATGAAGCACGAGGACATCCACCTCGCGCAGGCCTCCGGCGCCGGCAACAAGGTCATCCTGTACGGCGCCCGCACCGGCGGCGACGGGATCGGCGGCGTCTCGGTGCTGGCCTCCGAGACCTTCGACGACACCAAGCCCACCAAGCGCCCGGCCGTCCAGGTCGGCGACCCGTTCCAGGAGAAGCTCCTCATCGAGTGCACCCTGGAGATCTTCGGCGAGAAGCTCGTCAAGGGCATCCAGGACCTCGGCGGCGCCGGTCTGTCCTGCGCCACCAGCGAGCTGGCCTCGGCCGGCTCCGGCGGCATGCGGATCGACCTCGACACCGTGCACCTGCGCGACAACACGCTCTCGCCGGAGGAGATCCTCATGAGCGAGTCGCAGGAGCGCATGTGCGCGATCGTCGAGCCGGACAAGGTCGCCCGCTTCCTGGAGATCTGCGAGAAGTGGGACGTCATCGCCAACGTCATCGGTGAGGTGACCGACGGCGAGCGCCTGGAGATCTTCTGGCACGGCGAGCTCGTGGTCGACGTGCCGCCGCGCACCGTCGCCCACGAGGGCCCGACCTACCAGCGCCCGTACGCCCGCCCGAGCTGGCAGGACGCGCTGCAGGCCGACGCCCCCACCGCCGAGCGGCTGGCCCGCCCGACCACCGGCGAGGGCCTCAAGGCCGACCTGCTGAAGGTCGCGAGCCACCCGAACCAGGCCTCCAAGTCCTGGATCACCGACCAGTACGACCGCTACGTGCTCGGCAACACCGTGCTCTCGCACGGCGAGGACTCGGGCATGATCCGGATCGACGACGAGACCAACCTCGGCGTCTCGGTCGCCACCGACGGCAACGGCCGCTACGCCAAGCTGGACCCGTACACCGGCGCCCAGCTGGCCCTCGCCGAGGCCTACCGCAACGTCGCGGCCGGCGGCGCCAAGCCGCTCGCCGTCTCCGACTGCCTCAACTTCGGCTCCCCCGAGGACCCGGACGTCATGTGGCAGTTCGCCGAGGCCACCCGCGGCCTGGCCGACGCCTGCCTGACCCTCGGCACCCCGGTCACCGGCGGCAACGTCTCGCTGTACAACCAGACCGGCGAGGTCGCCATCCACCCGACCCCCGTGGTCGCGGTGCTCGGCGTCATCGACGACGTGACCCGCCGCACCCCGGTCGCCTTCGCCGAGGAGGGGCAGCTGCTCTACCTGCTCGGCGACACGGCGGACGAGCTCGGCGGCTCGGCCTGGTCCCAGGTCGTGCACGACCACCTCGGCGGCCTGCCGCCCAAGGTCGACCTGGAGCGCGAGCGGCTGCTCGGCGACATCCTGATCGCCGCCTCGCGCGACGGCATGATCGACGCCGCGCACGACCTCTCCGACGGCGGCCTCGGCCAGGCGCTCGTGGAGAGCTGCCTCAAGGGCGGCCACGGTGCGCGGATCATCGTGCCGGAGGGCACGGACCCGTTCGTGTTCCTGTTCTCCGAGTCGGCCGGCCGCGCCGTCGTGGCGGTGCCGCGCAGCGAGGAGCTCCGGTTCAACGACATGTGCACCGCGCGGGGCCTGCCGGCCACCCGGATCGGTGTCGTGGACGGCGACAGCATCGAGGTCCAGGGGCAGTTCAGCGTCACGCTGGCCGAGCTGAAGGACGCCCACACCGGCGTCATCGAGGCCCTGCTCGCCTGATCGCAGTACCCAGAGGGGCGGACGGTCCGACACGGAACCGTCCGCCCCTCGGCGTATGTTGGGGCGCATGCCTCCCAAGTCCCGTACGTACCAGCCGCAGAAGGTGGGCGCCGCGCTGGCGGCGCAGAACGAGGCGCTGCGCGCCGCGGTGCACCGGCTGACCGCGCCGGACCTCGACCGGCCGACCCGGCTCGGCTCCTGGCGGGTGCGGGAGTTGGTGGCCCACCTGAGCCTGGCGCTGGGCCACCTGCCGGCCCGGCTGGACGACCCGACGCCGCAGGGGCCGGCGCTCTCGCTGGCCGACTACGCCGGGCTGAGCAGGACGATGGCCGACGCGGTCGACACCGCGGCGACCGCCGTCGCGGCGGACGCGTTCGCTGGCCCGCCCGAGGAGGTGGCTGCCGCGTTCGACCGGTCGCTGGACGCCGTGCGGTCCGTGCTCGACGGCCCGGCGATCACCGAGGCCGGGCGGCGGATCGGGCTGCTCGCCGGGCGGTCGATGCTCCTGACCGACTACCTGGTGACCAGGCTCGTCGAGGCCGTCGTGCACGCCGACGACCTGGCCGACGCCCTCGGCCCCGAGGCCTTCCCCCACGACCGCCAGGCCGTCGCCGCCGTCACCCGGCTGCTCGCCGACGCCCTCGCCGCCCGGGCCCCCGGCGGCGCGGTCGAACTGCGGATCCCGCCGTACGCCGTCGTGCAGGCCGTCGAAGGGCCCCGGCACACCCGCGGCACCCCGCCCAACGTGGTCGAGACCGACCCGCTGACCTGGATCCGGCTCGCCACCGGCCGCACCGCCTGGGCCGCGGCGGTGGACGCCGCCGCGGTCTCGGCCTCGGGCGAACGCAGCGACCTGAGCCCGTACCTGCCGGTCCTCGGTTAGCGCAGTTGCCCCGCCAGGGCCTCCGCGGCCCTGCGGAGGGGCTCGCCGGTGAAGGCCGGGTCCGGGGTGTCGCCGGAGGAGTTCTCGGACAGCATCAGGACGATGTCCCCCTCGCCCCTGGTGACCGGCCGGGCGAGCGCGGCCGTGCCCGAACCGGGCGCGAGCACGGTCTGTCCGGGGCCCGGCTGCTGGGTGGCCAGTTGCCGGAGCTGGCTGACGGAGGCGCGCGCCTGGCGCTGGACCCGCGGCAGCAGGAGGTTGAGGGCCACCCCGGCTTTCGGCACGGCCATCAGCTCGATCTCCAGTGAGCCCCCGCCCGCCCGGTAGGCGCAGGTGATGTCGGCGTGCGGGGGAGTGGCCGGCACCGACGGCATCTCCGGCGGGTGGCTCGCACCCGAGGGCCAGGGCTGGGGCGGCAGGCCGTCGCCGACGTCGCCGTCCACGGCGGACCCGTTCCCGGTGTCGGGGTCGACCGCGTCGGGGAGCCCGGCCGCCTTGAGGGCCTTGCCGAGGTCGAGGCCGAACGGGCAGGTGTTCTGCCGGTCCTGGTGCAGCTTCTGCGCGGTGGAGCGGACGGTGTCGTACGAGAGCGCGCCGGGACCGGGCACGGCCGCCGGGGACGACGAGCAGGCGGCGGTGCCGAGCAGGATCCCGGCGGAGGCGAACACGGCGGTGAGCGTGCGGCGTTGGGCAGCGGTCATGGTCGCAGGGTAGGGCGCGCCCGTCGCGGGCGCGCGCCCGTTGTGTCCCCGTACTGTTCCGACCCGGCTCCGGCGTAAGGGCCTTCGCGCCCGCTACGGCACCGACGGCCCGCTCAGGTACGTCCCGTCCGCCGAGTACGGCCAGGCGTTGGGGGTGCAGCCCTTGAGTCCGTAGATCTGCTGCATCATCGCGGGCGCCGGCTTGCCCGGTCCGGGGCAGGTCTCGTGGCCGTGGCCGATCCGGTGGCCGACCTCGTGGTTGACGATCAGCGCCCGGTACTCGTCCAGCGGGCCGTCGAACTGCGGTGAACCGGTGCTCCAGCGCTTGGAGTTGACGATCACCTGGCTGCCGACGTCACAGTTGACCTCGCCGTGGGTGTCCAGTCCCGCGGCGCCGCACAGCCGGTCGACGGTGGCGGGCGAGGCGATCTTCACCACGAAGTCGTAGGGCCCGCTCGCGACCAGCTGGAAGCCGTCCTTGCGGTCGCTCGTCCAGCCGCGCTTGTCGCCGAGGATGCCGTGGATCTGGGTGGCGGCGGCCGTCGGGTCGATCCCGATGCCGTCCTCGACCTCGACGCGGTAGCGCCGGATGTTGCCCTTCCCGACCGCCTGGGCGGTGGCGGGGGCTACCGTGAAGGTTCCGGACCCCTTGGCGGGGCCCGGATCGGAGGCCGTGGGGGTGGGGGTCGGCGTGGGGGTCGGGGTGGGCGTCGGAGTGGGCGCGGGCGTCGCAGTGGCCGCCTGCGTCGGGGCGGGCGCGCTCAGCTCGGCCGACGGCACGATCCGCGCCTGCGTCGTCGGGCCGGTGACGGGCGCGGCGGAGTGGCGGCTCATCAGCACCACGACCGCCGTGGACAGCACGGCCACCGAGGCGACCAGCGCCACGAGGAACGCGGGGCCTGGGCGGCGCTTCGGCGGGCGGCGTCTGCGGCCTGCGCGGGCACTCCTGCGCGAGGCGGTTCTGGCTGCGGGCACGCTTGACACCCTGGCATGGAGAACGGGTGAATGTCCACATACCCGGTATGCAGCATTCCGCCCGGTTCGGTCCCCCGACCGCGGTTGACCCCGGCGGCTCGGATGGCAGACTGCACCTCATGGCGATCCACAGGAATCTTCTCGACGGCCCCGAACCGACCCTTCTCCCGGAGGACGAGCAGCCGTACCGCATGCTCGCCGAGGAGTCGGCCTCGCCGACCCAGGTCGCGGCCGACTTCCCGACGTTCTGCCTGGCCTGGGCCATGCTCGCCGACGACGCGTTCGCGGCCGGCCGCTACGTCGAGTCGTACGCCTACGCCCGCACCGGCTACCACCGCGGCCTGGACGCGCTGCGCCGCAACGGCTGGAAGGGCCACGGCCCGGTGCCGTGGGAGCACCGCGGCAACCGCGGCTTCCTGCGCTGCCTGGCGGCGCTGGCCCGCGCGGCCGGCGCGATCAAGGAGACGGAGGAGGAGTCCCGCTGCTGGCAGTTCCTGAAGGACAGCAGCCACGAGGCGTACGAGGCGCTCAAGCAGTAGCCGCCCCGACCCGCGTCCATGCGTGAGTGCCCCCGGTGGACGGACCACCGGGGGCACTCACGCTCACGCCGCCGAGATCGGCGCCGCTACCGGGCTCACTTCAGGCGGTTGCCCGCCGAGCGCAGCTGCTGCGCGGCCTCGAGCACGCGGGCGGCCATGCCGGCCTCGGCCAGCTTGCCCCAGGTGCGCGGGTCGTAGGTGTTCTTCTTGCCGACCTCGCCGTCGACCTTCAGCACGCCGTCGTAGTTCTGGAACATGTGGGCCGCGACGGGGCGGGTGAAGGCGTACTGGGTGTCGGTGTCGAGGTTCATCTTCACGACGCCGTTCTCCAGCGCGGTGGCGATCTCCTCGGCGGAGGAGCCCGAGCCGCCGTGGAAGACGAAGTCGAACGGGTCGGTCTTGCCGTACTGCTTGCCGATCGCGTCCTGCAGCTCGCGCAGCAGCTCCGGCTTCAGCACGACGTTGCCCGGCTTGTACACGCCGTGCACGTTGCCGAACGAGGCGGCCAGCAGGTAGCGGCCCTTCTCGCCCAGGCCCAGGGCCTCGGCGGTGCGCACGGCGTCGTTGACGGTGGTGTACAGCTCGTCGTTGATCTCGTGGGTGACGCCGTCCTCCTCGCCGCCGGTCGGGGTGATCTCGACCTCGAGGATGATCTTGGCGGCGGCGGCCTGGGCCAGCAGCTCCTGGGCGATCTCCAGGTTGTCGGCCAGGGTCTCGGCCGAGCCGTCCCACATGTGGGACTGGAACAGCGGGTTCAGGCCCTTGGCGACGCGCTCGGCGGAGACCGCCAGCAGCGGGCGGACGTAGCCGTCCAGCTTGTCCTTCGGGCAGTGGTCGGTGTGCAGCGCGACGGTGATGTCGTACTTGGCGGCCACGATGTGGGCGAACTCGGCCAGCGCGACGGCGCCGGTCACCATGTCCTTGTTGTGCTGGCCGCCCAGGAACTCCGCGCCACCGGTCGAGATCTGGATGATGCCGTCGCTCTCGGCCTCGGCGAAACCGCGCAGCGCGGCGTGCAGGGTCTGCGACGAGGTGACGTTGATGGCCGGGTAGGCGAACTTGCCCGCCTTGGCCCGGTCCAGCATCTCGTTGTAGACCTCGGGAGTTGCGATGGGCATGCGATCCGCTCCTGTCGGGTTGCGGCGTACGGACGGTGATGTCCGACGCTGGGTACGCCTTCGTGACGACTCCGGGGTACCGGCCGCCGACGCGCGGCTCTGCGGATCCGGCACACCGGTACCAAGGTTCGGGGCGACCACCGCGGCAGACAACGAGGGTGTTTTGCGACCGCGGACCGGACGCCTGTGTCATCTTCCCAGACTCGTGCGCGCAGGTCAGCAGGAGCCCGCCAGTCGGAACGGCGCCCGGGGGGGCGCACGCGGAGACCGCCGTCAAGGTACGACCGCTATCCTGCGCCCGTGGACTACAACCAGCTGGCCGTCAACCTGCTCGACGCCAAACAACTGATCTCGTCCCTCGGCGCCATCGGGCTTCTCGCGATCATCTTCGCGGAGACCGGCCTGCTGGTCGGGTTCTTCTTCCCGGGCGACTCACTGCTGATCATCGCCGGCGTGGCCGCCTCGAACGCCGCCTCGTCGGTGCTCGGCGACGGCGCCAAGCTGCCGATCGCGCTCCTGCTGACCGGGGCCCCGATCGCGGCGATCGCGGGCGCCCAGCTCGGGCACCTGATCGGGGCGAAGGTCGGGCCCAGGATGTTCGACAAGCCCGAGTCGAAGATCTTCCGCCGCGAGTACGTGCTGAAGGCGGAGGAGTACTTCACCAAGTTCGGACCCGGCAAGGCCGTCGTGCTGGCGCGCTTCATGCCGATCGTCCGCACCTTCCTCAACCCGGTCGCGGGCACGCTGGAGATGCCGGCCCGGACGTTCTTCCTGTGGAACGTCGTCGGCGGTGTGCTGTGGACCGAGTCCATGCTCCTGATCGGCTACTTCTTCGGCGACGCGCTCGCCCCGGTGATCGACAAGTACCTGATCCCGGCGGTCCTGCTGATCGTCCTGCTGTCGGTCTCGCCGATCCTCATCGAGGTCCTGCGGGAGCGCAGGAAGAAGAAGGCCGGCGGCGTCGAGGCCGTCGCCGACTCCGCGCAGAGCGGCGGCCGCCACCGCCGCGGCTGATCCCGCACCCGCGCGACGTCAGAGGGGCCCGGTCCTCGTTCCACGTGAAACACGTGGGACGGGACCGGGCCCCTCTGACGTCCTCGGGGAGCTGCCGGGGTCCTGCAGGGCGGGTTACAGGCCCAGGTCGGCCGCGGTGTAGGCGGTCACGTAGGGCAGGCCCTGCGCCTCGACGGCGGCGGCGCCACCGCGCTCGACGATCACCGCGACGCCGACCACCTCGGCGCCCGCCTCGCGCAGCGCCTCGACGGCGGTCAGCACCGAGCCGCCGGTGGTGGAGGTGTCCTCGACCGCCAGCACCCGGCGGCCCTTCACGTCCGGGCCCTCGATCCGGCGCTGCAGGCCGTGCGCCTTGCCCGCCTTGCGGACCACGAAGGCGTCCAGCGTGCGGCCGCGCGCGGCGGCGGCGTGCAGCATCGAGGCGGCGACCGGGTCGGCGCCCAGGGTCAGCCCGCCGACGGCGTCGTAGTCCAGGTGGGAGGTCGCGTCCAGCATCACCCGGCCGACCAGCGGGGCGGCCACGCCGTCCAGCGTGATCCGGCGGAGGTCGACGTAGTAGTCGGCCTCCTTGCCGGAGGAAAGGGTGACCTTGCCGTGCACGACGGCCTTGTCCTTGATCTGTGCCAACAGGGCGTCGCGGTCGTTGCTCATGAGCGTTCAGTCTAGGGCCCGGCCCGCGGCCCCCGCCCGCCGGGAGCCGCGAGTCGGGCCGCGCCCCGAGGTCCTACCTGCGGCGCAGGGCCCGCACCAGCACCACGGCGCCGCCCAGCAGGGCCACCCCACCGCCGATCACCCACGGCATCGTGCTGCGGCCGCCCGGGCCGGGCACGACGATCCCGCCGGCGTCGCCGCCCCAGCGGGACGCCGCGCGGGCGCGGGCGCTGCGGGCCGGCAGGGCGGGGGCGTAGCGGCCGCGCGGCGGGGCGTGGTCGACCTCCTCGGCGGAGCGGCCGACGATGCTGCGGCGCACCGGGCCGGTCAGCGCCGGCTCCTCCTCGTACTCGAACGGCGGCTCGGCGGGCAGCTCCTCGGCCACCCCGTCCTCGTGCTCGTCGGTGCCGCCGGTGGGGAGGCCGAAGCGCTCGGCGTCGGCGTCGGAGAAGGCGATCAGGTCGGAGAGGTCGTCGTCGAGGTCGTCGCCGGGCTGGTCCTGGTGCTCCTCGATGAACAGGACACTGCCCTCGTCCTCCGACTCCTCCGATTCGTCCGGCTCCTCCGCCCCGCCCGTCTCGTCCGGCTCCTTCGTGTCCTCCGCTGCCTCGTCGGGGGAGACCAGCGCCGCGGCGAACCGGTCCAGCAGGCGGCGGCCGGTGGCGGCGAGGGTCTCGTCGTCGCACTCGGTGAGGCGGCCGGTGGCGCTCAGGTCGCCGGTGAAGCGGACCACGGCGGTGCCCTCCTCGGCCCCGGCCGCGACGCTCACCCGGACGGTGGCCGTCGCCTCGCCGCTGCCGCGGGCCTCCTGGCCCTCGGCGAGCACGGTCAGCACGCCCTCCCGGCCCTCGATCAGCGACAGCACGCCCTTGTACGTGATGGTGGAGCCGCCGACCCGCACCCGCAGCCGGCCCGCGATCTCCTCGGCCGGCCCGCCGCCGACCGCCGTCGGCTCGGTGCTCAGCCCCGGAACACTCCGGGCCAGCACGGCCGGATCCTGCAGCGCCTGCCGCACCAGCTCGGCAGCCATCGGGACGACAACCTCATGCTCCATGCCACGGAGCCTACCGACCCAACCCCACCCGGTCCCCACCTACCGCGCACCCGTTTCCCCCACCCGTTTCCCCACCCCCCACCGAACGCCTCACGGAAGCACGCCCCACCCTCGACCCGCCGGCACCGGCACGGCGATCCGGCGGCACGTTCCTGGGAGCCCGCTGCACAGGAAGTCGACCCCGCCGACGTCGGGCGTCGTCAGCGGGAGCCCAGGAGGCTGAGGGCGGCTGGGGGGTGGGTGGGGCGGAGGGCGGCGAGGTGGGTGGCGGAGCTTTGCAGGGTGGTGGTGGTCAGGGCGCGCGGGGGCGGGGCGTCGGTGGCGAGGGTGAGGGAGGGTTCGGCCGCGGAGGCGAGCAGGAAGTCCTGGGTGGCCTCCGCCGCTGCGGCCCCGCAGCTCGCCCTGGCGCCCTGGACGGCGTACGGGAGGGTCCGCAGGCCGGCTGCCCGGAGTCCGGACTCGGTCTGCCAGGGCCCGTGCGCTCCGGCGCCGGCCCGGACGGCGATGCGGCCGCCGGGGGCGAGCAGCCGGGTGGCGAGGCCGTAGAACTCCTGGGAGTGGAACTTCACCGGCCCGCCGTCGTCGGGGGCCGGCAGGTCGGCGAGGACGACGTCGTACGGGCGGTCGTCGGGGGAGCGCCGCAGCCATTCCAGGGGGTCGGCGTCGGTGGTGCGGACGCGGGGGTCGTCCAGGGAACGCCCGGAGAGGGCGGCGAGGCCGGGGTCGGTGCGGGCGAGCCCGGTGAGGGTGGCGTCCGGCTCGACGACCTGTACCGTGCGGACCCCGCCGTGCCGGAGCACCTCCCTCAGGGCGAGCCCGTCGCCGCCGCCGAGCAGCAGCACGCGGGCGTCCGGTCCGGCGGCCATGGCGGGGTGGACGAGGGCCTCGTGGTCGCGGTACTCGTCGGGCCCGCAGACGGCGAGCCGGCCGTCGAGGTAGAGCCGCAGCGGGCCTCCGGCGGATCCGGTGAGGACGATCTCCTGCTGGCGGCTGTGCGTGGCGTAGCGGACCCCGGGGCCGTAGAGGGCGTGCCGGGCCGCGTTCTCGATGGCGTCGGAGCCGGCAGCGGCGCCGGCGAGGAGGGCGAGGACGAGGCCGCAGGCTGCCCACAGCAGCAGTCGTATCCGGGGGGCCGGTTCCTCACGGAAGAGCCAGAGCACGACGGCGGCCCCCGAGACGGCGTTGACGGCGCCGGTGACGAGGGCGCCGGTGCCCGGGCCGAGGCCGGGGAGGATGAGGAACGGGAAGGCGAGGCCGCCGATGAGCGCGCCGACGTAGTCGGCGGCGAAGAGGTCGGCCGCGGCCCGGCCGGCGTCCTCGCGGCGGATCCGCTGGATGAGGGTCATCAGGAGCGGGATCTCGGCGCCGATGAGGATGCCGATCAGGCAGGTGAGACCGACCATGGCGCCCTGGTAGCGGCCGATCCAGGCCCAGCAGGAGTACAGGGCGAGGACGGAGAGGCCGCCGGTGAGGGCGAGGGCGCACTCGACGAGGGCGAAGGCGGTGGCGGGGCGGCGGGTGAGGCGTTTGGCGAGCAGCGAGCCGAGGCCCATCGCGAAGACCATGACGGAGAGCACCACGGAGGTTTGGGTGACGGTGTCGCCCAGGAGGTAGTCGCCGAGCGCGACGAGTTCGAGCTCGTAGACGAGTCCGCAGGCCGCGCAGACGAACGCGGCCAGCAGGACGGTGAGGCGGGCCAGCCGGGGGCGGGAGCGCAGCCGGGACCGACGGCGGGCGGGCAGCGGGGTGAGGTTCCGCCCGGGCCGGAGTGGGCTGTCGTCGTCGAGGTCGACGCCCGGGTGCGTGGGCGGACCGGCTGGATGATTGATCACGAACAAACGCTAGGGGACGTGCGGGACGGATAGCTGCACCCATCCGACGGACAGTGCGGGACGCGAGGTTGACGAATCGTTCCTGCGTGCGATTCAAGGCTTATGGCGGGTTCGTCGTCGCCCACCGGGCCGGTGTGGTTCACGGTTGCGCGATCACGAGCGAGGAGCGGGTGCAGACCAGCTGCCCCTCCTGCGGATAGGCGTGCCAGGTGCGCCAGAGCAGCCGGTCCGCGCCGCCCTGGGTGACCAGTGCGGTGAAGGCGCTCGGGTCGCCCGGGAAGACCCCGGCCAGGCCGCGGGGGTGGCCCTCGACGAGGGCGAGGAGTTCCTGGGCGCGGGCCGCGAAGTCGTGCGGCGGGAGCACCTCGATCCGGGCGGCGAACTCGTACTCCCACCCGCCCACCTGTTTGGCCACCCGGGCGGGCAGCGGGGTGCGGCGGCCGGGCAGGCAGGCGACGGTCTCCAGGCACTCGCCCGGGCCGGCCGCGATGACCACCTGGTGGGAGGCGCCGAGCAGCCGCAGCTGGAGGGCGCCGGTCGTGCCGGCGCGGCCGTTGCCGTCGAGTCTCAGGTCGCGGACCGCGAGAGCGGGCAGTGGGTCGCCGCCCAGGCACCACGCCAGGTCACCGGCGCGGGTGTCCGTGTAGGAGGTCTGCAGTGTGGTGAGCATGCTCGGCTCCGCGTTTCAGCTCCGTGCGCGCCCGCCGAAGCAGCAGCGACCAGGCCTGGGCGATGGCGAGGCTGTTCGTGGCTGTGCGGCGCTGGGCGCGGCCGACCGTGGAAGGAAGGATTCCGGCTGGAGATTCAGCAGCAGAGAAGCATGAATACGCCGGGTCCGTCGGTGATTTACCCAACTTTGTCAAGCATTCACCGTTTCGAGCACACCCGCTTCCCGGCTCTGATCGACCCGATGTGCGAGTCTGCACAGCGTGCGCCCCATGCTCCGGGTTGTGCGCCGTGCGCGCGGGTTGTGCGCGGTCCGTGCGCCGAATGCGCCGCCGCCCGCCGGGTTGCGGACCCGGCGGGCGGCGGCGTGTGCCCGGGAGGCGGGGGCGATTGCCCCTCAGGCATCAGCCGGTATCAACGAGGCTCACGTGCAAGGCGAGTTGACGTATCATCAGCCGCTCGTCCCGGTGGCGGTGCGGGTCACAGCCGCCGGAGCCGCGCGACGGCCTCGGCGAGCACGTCGTCCCGCTTGCAGAAGGTGAAGCGGACGAGGCTGCGCCCGGCGTCGGTGTTGTCGTAGAACACGGCGTTGGGGATCGCGACGACCCCGCAGCGCTCGGGCAGGGCCCGGCAGAACTCGATGCCGTCCTTCTCGCCGAGCGGCGTGATGTCGGTGGTGATGAAGTACGTTCCCTCGGGGCTGAAGACGCGGAAACCGGCCTCCGAGAGCCCTTCGGCGAGCAGGTCGCGCTTGCGCAGCAGATCGGCGCGGAGGGTGTCGAAGTACTCGTCGGGGAGCCCGAGCGCCTCGGTCACGGCGTACTGGAAGGGGCCGGCGCTGACGTAGGTCAGGTACTGCTTGGCGGTGCGGACGGCGGAGACGAGGGCCGGGGCCGCGGTGACCCAGCCGACCTTCCAGCCGGTGAAGGAGAAGGTCTTGCCGGCCGAGGAGATGCTGACGGTGCGTTCGCGCATGCCGGGCAGGGCGGCGATGGGGTGGTGGGCGGCGCCGAAGACGAGGTGCTCGTAGACCTCGTCGGCGATCACCAGGAGGTCGTGCTCGACGGCGAGGGCGGCGATCGTCGCGAGCTCGTCGGCGGTGAGGACGGTGCCGGTGGGGTTGTGCGGGGTGTTGAGGAGCAGCAGGCGGGTGTGCGGGGTGATCAGGGCGCGCAGTTCGTCCAGGTCGGGGCGGAACGAGGGCGCCCGGAGGGTGAGCGGCACGCGGGTGGCGCCGGCCATGGCGATGCACGCGGCGTAGGAGTCGTAGAAGGGCTCGAGGGCGATCACCTCGTCGCCGGGCTCCAGCAGCGCGAGCAGCGCGGCGGCGATCGCCTCGGTAGCGCCGGCGGTGACGAGGACCTCGGTGTCCGGGTCGTACGTGAGGCCGTAGAAGCGCTGCTGGTGCTCGGCGATCGCCTGCCGCAGCTCGGGGACGCCGGGGCCGGGCGGGTACTGGTTGCCGCGGCCCTCGCGCAGGGCGCGTACGGCCGCCTCGCGGACCTCTTCGGGCCCGTCGGTGTCCGGGAACCCCTGCCCGAGGTTGATCGAGCCGGTGGCCGTGGCCAGGGCCGACATCTCGGCGAAGATCGTCGTCCCCATGCCCGCCAGCCTGCGGTTCAGCAGCGGCCTGGTACCCATCAGCGGCTCCTCGCGCGTCGTCGTCGGCCCCAATCCTGGGGCAGCCGGGGTTCCGGGACAAGGACGGCCCGCCACCGTCGTGCGGTGGCGGGCCGGTCCGGCGCGCGCAGGGAGGGATCAGGCCTCGTCGGTGCCCTCGGGGGCCTCGCCCTGGCCCTCCTCGCCCTCGATGTCGTTCTGCAGGCCGAGGCGCTCGACGATCCACTGCTCGAAGCCGACCGACGCCTGGGTCCAGTTGGCGGTGGTGGTGACGAAGTAGTCCAGGTTGACGCCGGTGCCGACGATCATCTGGGCCTCGCCGATCAGACGGACCACGCCGTCCTCGTGGGTGTGGGTGTAGACCTTCGGCCAGAGGGTCTCGCGGTTCCACTCGTCGATCAGGTCGAGGATCTCGCCCTTCTTCTCCAGCGGGTACGCGCGGTCGTAGAACGCGCGGACCGCGAAGAGCTCCTTCTGCTCGCCGCGGAACATGTAGTAGACGCGGAAGCCCTCCCAGGGAGCGGTGAGGTCGCCCTCCTCGTCCACGACGTGCTTGAGCTGCATCTGGTCCAGCAGCTGGGTGACCAGGGCCTGGTCCGGGACGACGATCGGCGGCGGGCCGGCCGGTCGTCCCTGTCCGCCGGGCTGTCCGCCCTGGGGGACGCCGAACGACGGGATGGACGACGGGTCGATGCTCATGGGGTCCTCTTCCTCGGTGCACGTGGTGGCCGGCAAGAGAGGCCGCCCTTTCCACCTTCCATCCTGCCTCATCCGGGGCGCGCCTCACAGGGGTACCCGGCCGTCCGCCGATCTTCGTACCGGGTGGTGTTCCAGGCCCCCGAGCACGGCGTTCTCCGATGTGCGCGCGGGCCGCCGCCCCCCGGGGAGCGGCGGCCCGCGCGGCGGTGCCGGTGGAGCCGCCGACTACTTCTCCAGGGGTCCGCGAGCGCGGACGGTGAGCCCGTCGTGCTCCTCGTTCCGCTCGACCAGGACGGTGTCGCCGTCGTGCACCTGGCCGGAGAGGATCGCCCGCGCCAGCTGGTCGCCGATCGCGGACTGCACCAGCCGGCGCAGCGGGCGGGCGCCGTACGCGGGGTCGTACCCGGTGAGCGCCAGCCAGTCGCGCGCGGCCGCGGAGACGTCCAGGGTGAGCCGCCGCTCGCGCAGCCGCTCGCCGAGGCGGGCCACCTGGAGGTCGACGATCCGGCTGAGCTCGGTGGTGCCCAGCGGGTCGAAGACCACGATGTCGTCCAGCCGGTTGAGGAACTCCGGCTTGAACGCGGCCCGGACGGAGTCCAGCACCAGCTGCTTCTTGCGCTCCTCCGGGGTGGCCGGGTCCACGAGGAACTGGCTGCCGAGGTTGGAGGTGAGGATCAGGATCGCGTTGCGGAAGTCCACCGTGCGGCCCTGGCCGTCGGTGAGCCGGCCGTCGTCCAGCACCTGGAGCAGCACGTCGAAGACCTCGGGGTGGGCCTTCTCCACCTCGTCCAGCAGCACGACGCTGTACGGGCGGCGGCGGACCGCCTCGGTGAGCTGGCCGCCCTCCTCGTAGCCGACGTACCCGGGCGGGGCACCGACCAGGCGGGAGACGGAGTGCTTCTCGCCGTACTCGCTCATGTCGATGCGGACCATCGCCCGCTCGTCGTCGAAGAGGAAGTCGGCCAGGGCCTTGGCGAGTTCGGTCTTGCCGACGCCGGTGGGGCCGAGGAACAGGAAGGAGCCGGTCGGACGGTCCGGGTCGGCGATGCCGGAACGGGTGCGGCGCACCGCGTCCGACACGGCCTGCACGGCCTCCGTCTGGCCGATCAGGCGTTTGCCCAACTCCTCCTCCATGCGCAGGAGTTTGGCGCTCTCGCCCTCCAGCAGCCGGCCGGCCGGGATGCCCGTCCAGGAGGCGACGACATCGGCGACGTCGTCCGGGCCGACCTCCTCCTTGACCATCGAGGTGGAGGTGTCCTGGTCTGCTGCGCGCTCCTGGGCGTCGGTGAGCTCCTTCTCGGCGGCCGGGATCTCGGCGTACATCAGCTTCGACGCCCGCTCGAAGTCCCCGTCGCGCTGGGCCCGTTCGAGCGCGCCTTGCAGGTCGTCCAGGCGCTCCTTGAGCTCGCCGACCCGGTTGAGGCTCTTCTTCTCCTGCTCCCAGCGCGCCGTCAGCGCGCTCAACTGCTCGTTCTTGTCGGCGAGATCGCGGCGCAGCCGGGCGAGGCGGTCGACCGAGGCCGGGTCCGACTCCTTCTCCAGCGCGAGCTCCTCCATGCGCAACCGGTCGACGGAGCGCTGGAGTTCGTCGATCTCGACGGGGGAGGAGTCGATCTCCATCCGCAGCCGCGAGGCCGCCTCGTCGACCAGGTCGATCGCCTTGTCGGGCAGGAAGCGGGAGGTGATGTAGCGGTGGGACAGGGTGGCGGCGGCGACCAGGGCGGCGTCCGCGATCTGCACCTTGTGGTGCGCCTCGTAGCGGCCCTTGAGGCCGCGCAGGATGGCGATCGAGTCCTCCACGCTGGGCTCGCCGACCAGCACCTGCTGGAAGCGGCGCTCCAGCGCCGGGTCCTTCTCGATCCGCTCGCGGTACTCGTCCAGCGTGGTGGCGCCGACCATCCGCAGCTCGCCGCGGGCCAGCATCGGCTTGAGCATGTTGCCGGCGTCCATCGCGGAGTCGCCGCCGGCGCCCGCGCCGACCATGGTGTGCAGCTCGTCGATGAAGGTGACGACCCGGCCGTCGCTCTCCTTGATGTCGTTGAGGACGGCCTTCAGCCGCTCCTCGAACTCGCCGCGGTACTTGGCGCCCGCGACCATCGCGCCGAGGTCCAGTGCGACCAGGCGCTTGCCGCGCAGCGACTCCGGCACGTCGCCGGCGACGATGCGCTGGGCCAGGCCCTCGACCACGGCCGTCTTGCCGACGCCGGGCTCGCCGATCAGCACCGGGTTGTTCTTGGTGCGGCGGGAGAGCACCTGGACGACCCGGCGGATCTCCTGGTCGCGGCCGATCACCGGGTCGAGCTTGCCGTCCCGGGCGGCCTGGGTGAGGTCGGTGCCGTACTTCTCCAGCGCCTTGTAGGTGCCCTCCGGATCCGGCGAGGTGACCCGGCCGCTGCCGCGCACGTCCTTGAACGCGGCCAGCAGCGCCTTGGGCGTCGCGCCCTGGCGCACCAGCAGCTCGGCGACCGGACCGCCCTCGGCGGCCAGGCCGACCATCAGGTGCTCGGTGGAGACGTACTGGTCGTCGAGGTCGTCGGCGCGCTTGCCGGCCTCGGTGAGCACCGCGAGGGTGTCCCGGGCCAGCTGCGGGGCGGCGACCGTCGAGCCGCTCGCGCTGGGCAGGGCGGCGAGCTGGCGGCGGGCCTCGGCGTCGATCCGGGCGGCGTCGGCGCCGACCGCCTCCAGCAGCGGCCCGGCGATGCCCTCGGGCTGCTCCAGCAGGGCGATCAGGATGTGCACCGGCTTGACGTCCGGGTTCCCGACCGCGCCGGCCTGCCGGATCGCGGCGGACAGGGCGTCCTGCGTCTTGGTGGTGAACTTGCTGGCGTCCACTGCTGGGGGATCCTCCCTCGTCGTCCTTCACTGCTGCTATCAACAGCATGCACTAAGTTGAGTCTATTCCGCTCAGGTTTGCTTTCTTTCGCGAGGCTCGACGGGAGGCGGGTGCCCGATGCCCTGCCGGGTCAGCACGAGCAGCTCCCGGGCCGGGCCGCCCGGCCGCTGCCCGGCCGGCCACACCGCCCGCAGCGGGCGCCGCAGGTCGAGCCCCGCTGCCAGCGGCACCTCGACCAGCCGCCGGGTCGCGAGTTCCTCCGTCACCACCAGCTCGCTCAGGCAGACCGGCCCCGCACCGGTCATCGCCGCCGACTTCAGCGCCGTCGACGAGGCCAGCTCCAGCCGCGGCCGCGTCGCGCCCCCGTACGGCGCCAGCGCCATCTCCAGCACCTCCCGCGTGCCGGAGCCCGGCTCGCGCAGCACCAGTGGCGTCCCGGCCAGCTCGGGCCCGGTCAGCGGCGCCCGGCGGCGCGACCACGGGTGGCCGGGCGCCACCACGACCACCAGCCGGTCCGCGGCCACCACGGCGCCGTCCAGCCCGGGCGGGGTCGACGGGCCCTCGACGAAGCCGAGGTCCGCCTCCCCGGCCAGCAGCCGCCCGGCGACCTCCGCCGAGTTCGCCGTCCGCAGCGTCACGGCCGTGCCCGGACTGGCCCCGGCAAGCGCCAGCAGCCAGCCCGGCATCAGGTACTCGGCGACGGTCAGGCTGGCGACCACCGTCAGCTTGGCGTCCCGCCGCCCGCGCAGCGCGTCGATCCCGGCGTCCAGCGCCTGCGCCGCCTCCACCACGTGCCGGGCCCACTCCACCACCAGCCGGCCCGCCTCGGTCGGCCGGCTGCCCCGGGTGGAGCGCTCCAGCAGCGGGACGCCGATCTGCCGCTCCATGCCCTTGATCCGGGCGCTCGCGGTCGGCTGGCTGACGCCCAGCTCGGCCGCCGCCCGGCCGACGCTGCCCAGCCGGGCCACCGCGAGCAGCAGCTCCAGGGCGCCGAGTTCGGGGACGTGCGGGGAGAGGGCCATAGGTTCAGGCTATGTCCTCATAGAGCGCCGGGCGCTACCGGCCGCGGCCCAGCGGGGCGACGGTGGTCCCATGTCCACCTTGGCCGATGTCCGCCCGCTCACCCGTCCCTCCGTCGCCCGCCCCCGGTTCGACCTCGCCCAGCTCGGCCCCAACTGGTACGCCGCCGTCATGGGCACCGCGATCCTCGGCAACGGCGCCGCCGTCCTGCCGGTGCGAGCGCCGGGGCTGGTCGCCTTCGGGGAGGTGATGTGGGCGCTCGGCCTGGCGGCCCTGCTGGTGCTCGGCGGCGCGCGGCTGGTGCACCTCACCCGGCACCGTGAGGCGGCCCGCACCCAGCTGCTGGACGACCCGGCCACCGCCGTCTTCTACGGCTGCCCCCCGATGGCCCTGCTGGCGGTCGGCCTCGGCACGCTGCTGCTCGGCTCGAAGGTGATCGGCACCGGGCCGGCCGTCGTGATCGACGCCGTGCTGTGGACCGCCGGCACCGTCTACGCGCTCGCCGTCGCCGGCGGCATCCCCTATCTGATGATCACCCGGCACCGGCTCTCCGCTCTGGAGGCCAACCCGACCTGGCTGCTGCCCGTCGTCGCCCCGCTGGTCGCCGCGGCCACCGGCCCCGCGCTCGTCCCGCACCTGCCGGCCGGCCTCCCGCAGCAGGCCATGGTGTACGGCTGCTGGTCGCTGTTCGGCATCGGGCTGCTGGCCACCCTGGTACTGCTGCCGGTGGTGTTCACCGGGCTCTTCCACAGCAAGGTGCCGGCCCTCGTGCTCACCCCCGCGCTGTTCCTGCTGCTCGGGCCGCTCGGCCAGTCCGTCACCGCCGTCCACCAGCTCGCCGACGCCGCCCGCCCGGTGCTCCCCGCGCTGGCGCCCGCCATGGCCGCCCTCGCCGAGCTGTACGGCGTGGCCGTGATCGGCGTCGCGGTGCTGTGGCTGGCCGTCGCGCTCACCGCCAACCTGCGCGCCCGGCGGGCCGGCATGCCGTTCGCGATGACCTGGTGGGCGTACACCTTCCCGGTCGGCACCTGCGTCACCGGCGCCTCTGCGCTCGCCCGCCACACCGGGTTCGGCGGGTTCACCGGGCTCGCGGTCGGGCTGTTCGCGTTGCTGGCCGTCGCCTGGGCGGCCGCCGCGAGCGGCACGGTGGCCGGGCTGGCGCGCGGGCGGCTGCTGGCGCGCTGAGGAACCGCCGTCCAGCTGACCGGAGCCCGCGCCTCGGGAACCAGAAGCCCGGGCTCCGGCCGTGCGGTGCGTGAACCGGAAGCCGGGCCTTCGGTCGCGTCCTGCGGGAACCGCCCGGGTGCAGGAACGCGCAGGTCGTACCTGACCGTCCACCGCCAAGCGGGCCGGTCCCGGGCCTCCGCCAGGCACCCGACTGGCCTTGGAATTCAGCGGAATCCGCCCCACCGCTCCGCCCGCCGTCACCCGGCCGCCGTGCAGATAGCTGCAATTGCGAGAACATGCACTCGGGTGACACTTGTCCGCCGGGCGTCACGCTGTGATGGTGGAGCCACGCCAAGTCGTCCGGGCAACCGCGGCCCGATGGTGGCGACTTGCTCTTCAGAAGTGGATGCGGGACATCGAGTCCCCGCACAACGGGGGGGAAGAGCGCCGGCCGGGATGCCATGTGTGGTGATGGCCCCCGGATCGGAGCCGGCGAGGCGTTGCTGCTCCGCCTCGCCGGAAGCGCCGTGGCATGGCGTGGCAAGGCGGCCCCTGGGCGTCCGGTGTGCGACGGCACCCGGTCCCAGGGGTCCGCCCCGCCGCCCGGTACCGTGACCGCCGGCCCTCGCGGCCGGAGACGACGGGGACGCGGGACACGGGGGCGGGCACATCCGAAGGCGTCCGGCAGGGAGAGTTCGACGTGACGGCGGAACCGGCGGTCGCACCGGACCACGGCCAGTACGCGGCCGGCTTCACCGGCGGCGAGGGCTTCGCGGGCAACTTCGCGGGCACCGGGGGCTTCGCGGGCACCGGGTCCCTCACCGGCGCGGGCGAGCCCGACGACGCGGCCCGCCGGCTCTACCTCTCGATCCTCGCCGAAGGCGGCCGGATCCCGTTCACCGGCGTCCACGAGAGCGACCACGCCGCCCTCCAGCAGCTCGTCGACATCGGCCTGTTGATGCCCAACGCGGTGGACGCCTGCTACACCGCCGTCAGCCCGCGCTCCGTCACCGACCGCCTCGGCGCCGAACTGCGCAGCGAGGCCACCCGGCTGCTGGTCCGCGCCGAGAACCTGCCCGGCGCCCTCGACGGACTCACCCGCGCCTACGACGCGATGCCCCGGCGCCCCGGCCGGGCCGGCGGCGCCGTCTACGTCGAGGGCCACGTCCACATCCGCCAGCGGATCTCCCAGCTCGTCTCCGACTGCCGGGCCGAGGTCCTCACCGCCCAGCCCGGCCACCGGCCCGCCGACACCCTCCAGGTCGCCCGGCTCCAGGACGTCCAGCTCCTGCAGCGCGGCTGTTCGCTGCGCACCATCTACCAGCCGGTCGCGTTCGCCGACCAGTCCGCCCTCGCCTACGCCGACGAGGTCACCCGGCACGGTTCGCTCATCCGCGTCCTCGACGAGCCCTTCCAGCGCCTCATCGTCTTCGACCGCACCGTCGCCGTGATCTCCGCCAGCGAGGACAACAGCACCGCCGCCTTCATCACCGACCCCGCCGCCATCACCTTCCTGGTCGGCGCGTTCGAACGGGACTGGGCCCGCGCCGACACCGCCGAGGCCGCCGCCGCCCTCGGCCACGGCCCCGCCCGCAGCACCCCCGACCGGATCGGCCGCCTGCTCGCCCGCGGTCTCACCCAGCGCGCCGTCGCCACCCGCCTCGGCCTCAGCGAACGCACCGTCGCCGCCCACATCTCCCGCCTGCGCGACCGCTACGGCGCCCAGACCCTCTTCCAGCTCGGCTGGCTGATGCGAGGCTCCCGCGATGACCGGTGAGCGGGGGCGGCGAGCTCACCGTCCAGAGGATGCGCAGGGGCGAATGCCCCTGCCGGGCGCAGCGAGCCGGGCGGATGAGCGCACGGCCGTCGAGCGGGCCCCTACCTCACCGCCGTCCGCCACGGCGGTCACCTGCGCCCCGACGAGCTCGCCCCCGCCGCCCGCGGGCTTCCCGGTCGACGTGTTCGAGCAGCAGTGGCAGCAATGGCAGCAGGCCGAGGGCGTGAACTGGGCGCTGGCCGCCGGTTCGACCGACCCGACGGTCCACGAGCAGGTCGGCCGACTGCTGTCGCAGGGGTTCACGCAGCGGGCGATCGCGAGCCGCATGGGGCTGAGCGAGCGGACCGTGGCCGCTCACATCGCCCGGCTGCGTGACCTGTACGACGCGGAGACGCCGTTCCAGCTGGGCCGGCAGATGCGGGGATCCCGGACCGGGGGGTCCGGTGGATGACCGCGGGTCAGCCGGTGGCGGCGCCCGACGGCCAGTAGCCGGCGCGGCCGGCCACGGGGGGCTGCTGACGGGGGACGTTGAACTGCTCGCCGGGAGCGGTCCAGAAGCCCTCGCGCAGGGACAGCGCCATGCCGGCCCAGTCGAGCGCGGTCTCGACGGTGTGGTTGAGCGCTTCCTGCGACCAGGTGTCGTCGAAGACCAGCGGCAGGACGGGGGCGACCTGCTCGATGGTGGCGATCAGCGGGTTGTGCGTGATGGCCTCGTCGACGAGGAGGACGATCGGCTTGCGCAGCGCGGAGGCCCAGCCCAGCTCCAGGCTCACCCCGGCCGACAGCGGGGCGCCGACGTAGGCGAACACCAGGTCCGCCGACTGCAGCGCCCGGAAGTCCGACGGGACCCGCGGCTCCGGTGCCCGCCCGGCGACGGTCCAGGCGTCGCTGTGGTGCGCGCTGTACACGGCGGCACCACTGCGCAGGAGCGTGGTGCGAAGCGTCGTCAGCCGCGTCCGGCTGGCGAGCGTCACCACACTGTCGGCCGGCCCGGTCAGCCGCATCAGCGGCGCGGCCAGGAACACACGTGCACGCCGGCCTTCGGTGGCCTGGCTGTCATGGTGACGCAGGTAGGGCTCGGTCATGTCGACTCCGGGGGAAGGCATTGGCACTCGGTTGCTCGCCGCCGACGCTGGCTTGGAGATTGGGGCGGGGGAAATCGGACGGATTTATCACTATTTCGACGCCCGTCCTGACGCGGCAGCCGAGAGGGAAGATCTTGGCAGCGCGGTGTGAGGACGTCAGCTGATCGTCCATCGAGCGGCGTCGGCAGTCCACCGATGCACGGTGGCATCCGTCTGCATGGCAGAGAGATGACACCCTCTTCCGCACGGGCGCGACGGTGACAGTCAGATACGGGGTGTGGCACGATCTGAGCGTTTGATTGTCTGCCGCCTGTTCATTCGACTGACAGGCCACTGAACAGGATTGGGGTGTGCGCGTGTCTCGTCTGCGTCAGGTCGCCAAGACGGCTGCGGTAGCGATATCTGCGGGCGTCCTTACCGTGCTGGGCTTCGGACTGCTTGTCACCGGCCATGATGCCGATGGATCTGCCCATGTCAATCATGTCGGACTTGGAGTCGATGTTAGTGCGACTTCGAATCAGGCGTCCGGCACCGCTTTGGACGGCGAACACCAGTGGACATGACAGAATGGGACTGACGAATCGTTATGCGCCGCCGGAAGCGGCGGGGAGGCGTGACGATTCGTCGGTCTCTTGTGACGAACGCGCCAGTGCCCAACCGAGTTGGAACAGCGATTCGACGTTGTAGTCCTCCCGCATCTCGGCCAGATGACGGGCGAGGGTGCGTTCGCTGATGCCGAGGCGGCGGGCGATGACCCTGTGGTTCGTTCCTTCGAGCAGAAGGTCGATGATGGTCTGGCGCATCCGCGACACGACCTGTTGCGGCACGGTCCGTCCGCCGGTGAAGTCCAGGCCCCGGTTCCAGTTCCGCTCGAACACCTCGTGCACGAGGAAGTGGATGACGGCGGGGTCGTGGATGAAGGCCGCCAGATTGAGGTCCTCCGCGACCGGGATGACGGCCAGCTGCCGGTCCACGATGATCAGCCTGGTATACGGCTCGTCGAGGGTGCGGAACCGTCCGCCGGCCTCGGTGATCTTCGCGACGTAGTCCCGGGTGGGGGCGTGGTACCTGGTGCTGGGATGGTAGATGGTCCGCACCGCAATACCGCGTTCGAGGTCGGCCAGGTCGTCGTCGAGCACGCGGGACAGAACGTCCGGCGGCCGCGGGCCGCCCGGCTGGGCCGCGAGTATCTCCTCTTTCGCCGTGGTCACGGCGTGGTTGATCCGTTGGCTGATCAGTGCCTTGCCGCGGACGTACTCGATAATTCCGCCGGACGGTTCCGGACGGTGAAACGCGTCCGCGAGACCCTGAAGGTCGCCGGGGACGGCTATCGCGCGCGACAGCAGGGCGAGTGCCTGGCGTTGCCACAGGGCGCTCAGACCGGTGGCGAGCTGTTGCGGATCGACCGCGACCAGAATCTGCGGATCATCCATGTCGGGAGTGAGGAGACCGATGTCCAACAGCTCGCTCAGGTGGCTGTAGTCGTGCTCCTCGATTTCACCGCGAGCTATCCGACCGTGCGCCCGGATTACCGCGAGGTAGAGATCGTGCGCCCCGGTAGAGAGAGTGCCCGTCGCACTGACACCCGGAATGGCGTCGTTCCTCCCGTTCATTCACGGCTCCTTCTTGACGACTGAACCCTGCCCTATGGCTGCACCCGAGCCCCATCGGTGATCCTAGATCCCGGCGCGGGATCTGGAAGTGGGCATTGTTCCACCATTGCGGAGCGGCGCTTCGATGGGCACCCTCTCACCACAAGTAAGCCGCCGGCACCCCCCGGACAGGAGGGAACCGGCGGCCGGGCCGGGGTTCAGCCAAGTCAGCGCTTCGGGCGCCAGACGACCAGGGCGCTCGACTGGGGGGTCGGGGGCTGGTAGGGGACGAGGTCGCGGCGGTAGGAGGCGTGGACGGCGGCTTCGCGCTGCTGGAGGGCGGTGGCGGCGCCCTCCAGGGAGTCGGCGAGTTCGGCGATGCGCGACTGGAGCGCGGTGACCTGGTTCTCCAGCTCGATGATCCGCTTGATGCCGGCGAGGTTGATGCCCTCGTCCTGGGAGAGCCGCTGGACCTCGCGCAGCTGCTGGATGTCCCGGGCGGAGTAGCGGCGGCCGCGGCCGGCGGTGCGGTCGGGGCAGACCAGGCCGAGGCGGTCGTACTGGCGCAGGGTCTGCGGGTGCAGGCCGGACAGCTCGGCGGCCACCGAGATCACGTACACCGGGGTGTCCTCGGTGAGCACGTACGGGGGCGGTGCCGCGGCGCGCCGGGGGCGGCGGCCGTCGCCGGGCAGGCCTTCGCCGAGGCCCGGGCCGATCGGGCCGTCGGGGGTCATCGGGGGCATCGGGTTCATCGGGGACATCTGGTCGTCACGCTCCCTTCGCCGCCCGGAACAGGGCGGCTCGTGGGTCGTCGGAGGCGGTGGCCTCGCGGTACTGCTCCAGGGCGGACAGCGCGTCGCCGGTGACGTGCTGCGGCACCACGACCTCGACGGTGACGAGGAGGTCGCCGCGGGTGCCGTCCTTGCGGGTGGCTCCCTTGCCGCGGGCCCGCATGGTGAGGCCGTTGGCGCTGCCCGGGGGCAGCTTGAGCTTCACGGCGGGGCCGCCGAGTGTGGGCACCTCGATGGTGCCGCCGAGCGCCGCCTCGGGGAAGGTGACCGGGACGGTGACGGTGAGGTTGTCGCCCTTGCGGCCGAAGACCGGGTGGGCGTCGACGTGCACGGTGACGTAGAGGTCGCCGGGCTGGCCGCCGCGTTCGCCCTGGGCGCCCTTGCCCTTGAGCCGGATGCGCTGGGCGTCCTGGACGCCGGCCGGGATGCGGACCTGCATGGTGCGGGCGGAGCTGGCCCGGCCGCTGCCGTGGCAGTCGGCGCAGGGGTCGTCGACGATCATGCCGCGGCCCTTGCAGTCCTTGCAGGGCTCGGAGAGCGCGAACGCGCCCTGGCCGCGGCTGACGGTGCCGGCGCCGACGCAGGTCGGGCAGACCCGCGGGGTGGTGCCGGACTTGGCGCCGGTGCCGTTGCAGACGCGGCAGGGGGCCTGGCTGGTCATCCGCAGCGGGACGGTCGCGCCGTCGACGGCCTCCTCGAAGGAGAGGGTGACCTCGGTCTCGACGTCGGCGCCGCGCCGGGGCTGGGCCTGCCGGCCGCCGCGGTTGAAGAGGCCGCCGAAGACGTCGCCGATGCCGCCGCTGCCGCCCTGGCTGCCGCTGAAGAGGTCGCCGAAGTCGAAGCTGTAGTTGCCGGTGCCGGGCCCGCCGGCGCGGAAGCCGCCGTTGGCGAAGAGGCTGCGGGCCTCGTCGTACTCCTTGCGGCGCTTCTCGTCGGACAGGACGTCGTACGCCTCGGAGATGTCCTTGAAGCGCTCCTCGGCCTTGGCGTCGCCCTTGTTGGCGTCCGGGTGGAACTCGCGCGCCAGCTTCCGGTAGGTCTTCTTGATCTCGGTGGCGGTGACGTCCTTGGGTACGCCGAGGACCTTGTAATAGTCCTTCTCGACGAAGTCCTTGCCACTCATGCGTCCACCTCGCTCCGCTCGGCAGCCGCGCCGCGGCACACGCACCTTTTAACGGTTCGCTCGCTGCGCTCGCTCACGGCTCCCGCCACCTCCCGATGTCCATCGTCACTGCGTTGTCAACAGCCCGGCCGCCTGGGCCCGTTGCCGACAGTGCGCTGCGGAGCCGGCCGCCGTACTGGCCGGCGTACGACTCCGCAGCGCACTGGTTGGGTCAACTGTCGCGGGCTGGCGCCCGCCACAGGTCTTCAGCTGTCAGGTCAGCTGTCCGCGCCACCATCGGCCTTGTCCGACTTCTCGGACTTGGCGGCGTCGGTGTCCGGCCCGGCCGTGGTCTGGGTGCCCGGCTGGGGCTCCGCGACCGCGACCATCGCCGGGCGGATGATCCGCTCGCCGATCCGGTAGCCGGGCTGGAGGATCTGCACGCAGGTGTCCTCGGTGACGTCCGAGGAGTAGCTGTGCATCAGCGCCTCGTGCATGGTCGGGTCGAAGGGCTCGCCCTCCTTGCCGAACTGCTGGAGGCCCAGCTTGGCGACGACCGTCTCCAGCGATTCGGAGACGGACTTGAAGCCGCCGGTGACCTCGCCGTGCTCGCGGGCGCGGCCGATGTCGTCCAGGACCGGGATCAGGGACTCCAGGATGTTGGAGACCGCGATCTCGCGGACGGTGAGCCGGTCGCGCTCGACCCGCTTGCGGTAGTTCTGGTACTCGGCCTGGAGTCGCTGCAGGTCCGCGGTGCGCTCGGTGGCCTCGCGCTTGGCGGCGGCCAGCTCGGCCGACACGTCGCCGGAGCCGGCCGCGGCGGCCTCCTCGGCGGCCTTGATCACGGCCTCCTCGGCGGCGTCATCGCCGGGCTTGCCGCCCTGCGGCTTGTCGGTCATGCCGCACCGCCCTTGGGCTTGTCGTGCTTCTCGTCGTCCACGATCTCGGCGTCGACGACGTCGTCGTCCTTGCCGTGGGCGGCGGAGTCGCCGGCGGGGGCGGCACCGGCGGCGTCGGCGTTGGCGTAGAGGGCCTGGCCGAGCTTCTGCGCGGTGGTGGAGACCTTCTCCGAGGCCTCGCGGATCTTCGCGACGTCCTCGCCCTTCAGGGCCTCCTTGAGCTCGCCGACGGCGGTCTCGACCTCGGACTTGACGTCGGCCGGGAGCTTGTCGGTGTTGTCCGCGATGAACTTCTCGGTCGAGTAGACGAGCTGCTCGGCGGAGTTGCGGGTCTCGACGGCCTCGCGGCGCTTGTGGTCGTCCTCGGCGTACTGCTCGGCCTCGCGGCGCATGCGGTCGACCTCGTCCTTCGGCAGCGAGGAGCCGCCGGTGACGGTCATCTTCTGCTCCTTGCCGGTGCCGAGGTCCTTCGCGCCGACGTGCATGATGCCGTTGGCGTCGATGTCGAAGGTGACCTCGATCTGGGGCAGGCCGCGCGGCGCCGGCGGGAGGCCGGTCAGCTCGAACATGCCGAGCTTCTTGTTGTACGCGGCGATCTCGCGCTCGCCCTGGTAGACCTGGATCTGCACGGACGGCTGGTTGTCCTCGGCCGTGGTGAAGATCTCCGAGCGCTTGGTCGGGATCGTGGTGTTGCGCTCGATCAGCTTGGTCATGATGCCGCCCTTGGTCTCGATGCCGAGGGACAGCGGGGTGACGTCGAGCAGCAGGACGTCCTTGACCTCGCCCTTGAGGACACCGGCCTGGAGCGAGGCGCCGATGGCGACGACCTCGTCCGGGTTGACGCCCTTGTTGGCGTCCTTGCCGCCGGTCAGCTCCTTGACGAGCTCGGCGACGGCCGGCATGCGGGTCGAGCCGCCGACGAGGACGACGTGGTCGATCTCGGCGAGCGAGATGCCGGCGTCCTTGATGACGTTGTTGAACGGCACCTTGCAGCGCTCGAGCAGGTCGGCGGTGAGCTGCTGGAACTGGGCGCGGGTGAGCTTCTCGTCCAGGTGCAGCGGGCCCTCGGCGGAAGCCGTGATGTAGGGCAGGTTGATCGAGGTCTCGGAGGACGAGGACAGCTCGATCTTGGCCTTCTCGGCGGCCTCGCGCAGACGCTGCAGGGCCATCTTGTCCTTGGACAGGTCCACGCCGTGGCCGGACTGGAAGACCTTGACCAGGTGGTCGACGACGCGCTGGTCCCAGTCGTCGCCGCCGAGGTGGTTGTCACCGTTGGTGGCCTTCACCTCGACGACCCCGTCGCCGATCTCCAGCAGGGAGACGTCGAAGGTGCCGCCGCCGAGGTCGAAGACCAGGATGGTCTGGTCGTCCTTGTCCAGGCCGTAGGCCAGGGCGGCCGCGGTCGGCTCGTTGACGATGCGCAGGACGTTGAGGCCCGCGATCTCACCGGCCTCCTTGGTGGCCTGGCGCTCGGAGTCGTTGAAGTAGGCCGGGACGGTGATGACCGCGTCGGTGACGGTCTCGCCCAGGTAGGCCTCCGCGTCCCGCTTCAGCTTCTGCAGGATGAAGGCGCTGATCTGCTGGGGGTTGAAGTCCTTGCCGTCCAGGTTGATCTTCCACCCGGTGCCCATGTGGCGCTTGACCGAGCGGATGGTGCGGTCGACGTTGGTGACCGCCTGGCGCTTGGCCACCTCGCCGACCAGGACCTCGCCGTTCTTCGCGAAAGCGACGACGGACGGCGTGGTCCGCGCGCCCTCGGCGTTCGTGATGACGGTGGGCTCGCCACCCTCCAGAACGCTGACGACCGAGTTCGTCGTACCGAGGTCGATGCCGACCGCGCGTGCCATCGTAGATACCTCCACGGAAGAGTTGAGCTTTACGGACTCAAGGATGCCCGACCCGTCGGACATCGTCAACAGCCATGAGTCAGTGGCGCTCAACTTTGCTGATGCTCGACTTGGCCGGCACCGGAACTCCCGGCCGGGCACGCGGAGTGGAGTCACGTGACTGCCGCCATACCTTGAGAACCTTCTGAGAACTGTTGACGAGCGGTAATGTCCGGGCCGTCGGCCCGGCAAGTTACCGACGAGTACACTCCCCTGGTAAAGACGTAGAACCCGGACTGCTCAACCGCAAGCCGCAGGAGACGGAGCCGATGCAGCTAGCAGCGATCGTCATCTCGCTGGTCACGTTCGTGATCGGCACCGCGCTCGCCCTTCGTGCGGCGTGGCACATCTTCAAGGTGGTGCTGACCGGTGCGCCGGACACCACCCGTTTCGGCAAGCCCGCCCGGCGCGTGAAGACCGTCGCGGTCGAGTTCATCGGCCACACCAGGATGAACCGCTGGGGCATCGTCGGCGTCGCGCACTGGTTCGTCGCGGTCGGCTTCTTCAGCCTGGTCCTGACCATCGTCAACGCGATGGGCCAGCTCTTCGACGCCGAGTTCGAGCTGCCGGTCATCGGGCACTGGGTGGTCTGGCAGCTCTTCGTCGAGCTCGTCGGCACCCTCACCACCCTGGGCATCCTGACCCTGATCGTGATCCGCCTGATGAGCCTGCCGTCGCGCTCCGGCCGCAAGTCCCGCTTCGCCGGCTCGATCGCCTGGCAGGCCTTCTACGTCGAGTACACGATCCTCGGCATCGGCCTGTGCATCCTGATGCTGCGCGCCCTGGAGGGCGCCCTCAACGGTGTCGACTCCTACGGCCCGGCGCACCTGGTGTCCTACCCGATCACCTCCGCGCTGAGCGGCCTGTCGCACGGCACGCTGGAGAACCTGGTCTGGATCTTCGCGACGCTGAAGATCTGCATCTCCTTCGCCTGGGCGATCACCATCGGCCTCAACCCCTCGATGGGCGTGGCCTGGCACCGCTTCCTCGGCTTCTTCAACATCTACTTCAAGCGTGACGAGGACGGCGGCACCGCGCTCGGCGCCCTCCGTCCGATGACCTCCGGCGGCCAGCCGATCGACTTCGAGGACCCGGCCGAGGACGCCGTCTTCGGCGTCTCCCAGGTCGAGCACTTCTCCTGGAAGGGCATCCTCGACTTCTCCACCTGCACCGAGTGCGGCCGCTGCCAGTCGCAGTGCCCGGCCTGGAACACCGGCAAGCCGCTGTCGCCGAAGCTGCTCATCATGAGCCTGCGCGAGCACGCCTACGGCAAGGCCCCGTACCTGCTCGCCGGTGGCGGCAAGGACATGGAGGGCACCGAGAAGGCGACCGCCGAGCAGCTCGAGGGCGTCCCGGCCGCCGCCCTGGCCGAGGCCGAGCGCCCGCTGATCGGCACCGCCGAGGAGAACGGCGTCATCGACCCGGACGTCCTGTGGTCCTGCACCACCTGCGGCGCCTGCGTCGAGCAGTGCCCGGTGGACATCGAGCACATCGACCACATCGTCGACATGCGCCGCTACCAGGTCATGATCGAGTCCTCGTTCCCGACCGAGGCCGGGACGATGCTCAAGAACCTGGAGAACAAGGGCAACCCGTGGGGCATGGCCACCAAGGCCCGCCTCGACTGGGTCAAGGAGCTCAAGAAGGAGACCGGCATCGAGGTGCCGGTGATCGGCGAGGACATCGACCCCGCCGAGGTCGAGTACCTCTACTGGGTCGGCTGCGCCGGCGCCCTGGAGGACCGCGCCAAGAAGACCACCAAGGCCTTCGCCGAGCTGCTGCACACCGCGGGCGTGAAGTTCGCGATCCTCGGCAAGGAGGAGTCCTGCACCGGTGACTCCGCCCGCCGCCTGGGCAACGAGTTCCTCTTCCAGATGCTCGGCGCGCAGAACGTGGAGACGCTGAACGCGGCCCTGGAGGACGCCCCGGTCAAGCGGATCGTCGCCACCTGCCCGCACTGCTTCAACACCATCGCCAACGAGTACCCGCAGCTGGGCGGCCACTTCGAGGTCATCCACCACACCCAGCTGCTGCAGCACCTGATCGACGAGGGCAAGCTCGTCCCGGTCAACCCGGTCGAGGGCCTGATCACCTACCACGACCCCTGCTACCTGGGCCGCCACAACAAGGTCTACAGCCCGCCGCGCGAGATCATGGACAAGGTCCCGGGTCTGCGCCAGCAGGAGATGCACCGGCACAAGGAGCGCGGCTTCTGCTGCGGCGCCGGCGGTGCGCGCATGTGGATGGAGGAGCGCATCGGCAAGCGGATCAACACCGAGCGCGTGGACGAGGCGCTGTCGCTCAACCCGGACATCGTCTCCACCGCCTGCCCGTTCTGCCTGGTGATGCTCTCCGACTCGGTCAACGGCAAGAAGAACGAGGGCGCGGCCAAGGAGCACCTGAAGGTGGTCGACGTGGCCCAGCTGCTGCTCGACTCGGTCAAGGCGACCCCGCCGGCCGAGACCGAGGAGCCCGCGACGGTGGACGCGTAACGGCCCCCGTTCGACAGTTCTGCTACAACTGCCCGGCCCGGCGGTCGTCGCGAAAGCGGCCCGCCGGGCCGGGCTTTTGGGGCCCCGGCGGCGCCGTCCCGAGAGCCCCGGCGGCGGGTGAGTGATGCCAATCGCACAGCCGCCGGACGGGCATTCGGTTGGAAGGAAATACAGTAGGCCAGACCGGCCCGCGGGCCGGTCGACCCGTTCCGGGCACCCGGACGACGGCCGGACCACGGCCGGACGGCCGGTGGGCGGACGGGGCCATACGAACGAAAGAGGTGCGGCCCGCCGGGCCGGGCCGCAGAGACCACAAGGGGAACAGCGCAGACCATGACCGAGGCGATCATGCTGGTCGGTGGTAAGGGCACGCGACTGCGTCCGCTGACCACCCACACCCCCAAGCCCATGCTGCCGGTGGCGGGCGTCCCCTTCATCGCGCACCAGCTGGCCCGCGCCGCGGCCGCCGGAGTCACCCGCGTGGTGCTCGCCACCTCCTACCTGGCCGAGGTCTTCGAGGACCACTTCCAGGACGGCACCCCGTACGGCATCGAGCTGGTCTACCTGACCGAGCGCGAGCCGCTGGGCACCGGTGGCGCCATCCGCAACGCCGCCTCCGGGCTCACCTGCGGACCGGACGAGCCGGTCCTCGTCTTCAACGGCGACATCCTGTCCGGCGTCGACATCGCCGCCCTGCGCGACGGCCACGTGGCCGCCGGGGCCGACGTCACCCTGCACCTCACCCGGGTGGAGGACCCGCGTGCCTTCGGCCTCGTGCCGACCGACGAGCACGGGCGGGTGCTGGAGTTCCTGGAGAAGCCGGAGACGCCCGAGCAGATCGTCACCGACCAGATCAACGCCGGCTGCTACGTCTTCACCCGGTCCGTCATCGACCGCATCCCGGCCGGCCGGGAGGTGTCCGTCGAGCGCGAGACCTTCCCCGAGCTGCTCGCCACCGGCGCGCTGCTGCGCGGCGTCGTCGACACCTCGTACTGGCTGGACCTCGGCACCCCGGGCGCGTTCGTCCGCGGCTCGGCCGACCTGGTCCTCGGGAAGGTCGACTCCCCGGCCGTACCCGGCCCGACCGGTGACGCCCTGCTGCTGCCCGGCGCGACCGTCCACCCGGGCGCGGTGCTCAGCGGCGGCACCGTCGTCTCCGAGGGTGCGTCGGTCGAGGCCGGCGCGATCGTCGAGGGCAGCGTCATCCTGCCCGGCGCGGTCATCGGCCCGGACACCCTGGTCAAGGACTCCATCGTGGGCGCCTTCGCGACCGTCGGCGACCGCTCCGCCCTGGACGGCGCGGTGATCGGCGACGGCGCGATCGTCGAGTCCGACAACGAGCTGCCAAACGGCATCCGGATCGCCTGCGGCACGCTGCTGCCGGTCGGCGCCGTGCGCACCTCGGCCGGCCCGGGCGGCTGCCCGGCCGGCGCCTCCGCCGCGGCGGCCGTCCACGGGCCGACCGTCACCGCGCAGCGCTGACGCCGGCCGGGGCCCGCTTTCGGCCCCGTTCGTCTCAGGCTCGCTGCAAACCGGCCCCGGCTCCGTCCGGGACGTACGCGGACTGGGCCGGACGGGTACCTTCGGAACGTGGCTGGTAATCGATACGACAGCGGTCAGGGCGCCGACCCCCACGCCGGGTGGTCGGCCCCTCCGCCGCCGGCGGCGCCCGGGGGGCACGGGCGGACGGACGGGCCGGAGTACTTCACGGCCCCGCACCGGGGGGTCGCTCCGCACGACCCGTACGCCGCCGACCGGCCCGGGAACACCCGGGCCTTCCCGACGAGCGGTGACCCGTACGCGGGGCAGCCCGCGTACCAGGAATACCCGACGCAGGGGTACCAGGGGCAGGGCGACCAGGCTCCCGGCTCCTACGACCAGGGGTACGCCCGGGGGCACGACCAGGGCTACGGCGCCCAGGGCTACGGGTACCCCCAGGGGGAGCAGCAGCCGCCGTACGGTCAGGACAACGTCGCCGTCTACCGGGCCGGCGGCCAGTCCTCACCGCACGTCCGCGGGCCGCGCCCGCACTGGCGCGAGCTGCTGCTCGGCATCGTCCGCGCCCCGGCCGCGACCTTCGACCGCACCCGTGACCACCAGGTCTGGCTGCCCGCCCTCAGCGTCTCGCTGATCTACGGCGCGCTCGCGGTGCTCGGCATCGGCCTCACCCACAACGACATCGTCGACTCCACCTTCACCGTCGCGCTGACCGGCATGGCCGCCGCGGCGCTCGGCTTCACCGTCACCGGCGCGGTCTTCGGCGCGGTCACCTACGCGCTGGCCCGCCAGCTCGGCGGGGACGGCCCGTGGAAGTCGACGGTGGGCCTGGCCGCGCTCATCGGCTGGCTGACCGACGTGCCCCGGCTGCTGCTCGCCCTGGTGCTGCCCTCCGGCAGCGCGGTCGTGCAGGTCGTCGGCTGGGCCACCTGGGCGTTCTGCGCGGTCCTGCTGACCACGATGGTCCGCCGGGTGCACGACCTGCCCTGGGGCAAGGCGGCGGGCGCCGCGGCCGTCCAGCTGCTCGCGCTGCTGGTGCTGATCAAGCTGCCGACCCTGGGCTGACGGACCGGGCCGACCACCGGCCGGGGGAGGGGCCCCGGGAGGCCGGACGGCAGAATGGTGGACGGGTCCCGCGAACCGGGGCCGTCCACCTCCTTCTTTGGCCGCGACCCACCGGAGCCAGGCATGACCCTCCCCACCACCCACGTCAGCTTCCCGGCCGGGGCGGTGACCGGCGAGTCCCCGGTGCTCGCGGTGCACCCGCTCGCCGACGGCCGGTACGCCGTCGTCACCGCGGCGACCCCGTTCCACCCGCTCGACCACACCTGGCCCGACCAGCCCGCCGACCTCGGCACGCTCACCGTGGACGGCGCCGAGCTGGCTGTCGTCGACTGCCTGACCGGCGCGGTCGGCCCGGACGGCGGCGCGCCGCTGGTGGGTGCCGACATTCCGGTGCGGCGCGGCGACGAGGAGTGGTCCTGGCTCGTCCTGCACGTCGTCGCCGCCGACCCGGGCGATCTCGTCGGCCGCACCGCCGTGCTCGCCGTCGACGCCGAGCGCCGCGCCGCCCTCAGCGCCTCGCACAGCGGCTGCCACCTGCTCGCCCTCGCCCTCAACGCCGCGCTCGCCCCGCGCTGGCGCAAGGACCCGGGCCGCGCCGACGCCCTCGGCCACCCGGACTTCGACAGCCTCGCGATGGCCACCTCGGTGATGGACACCGAGGCCAGCACCGACACCTACCGGCTCGGCAAGTCGCTCAAGAAGAAGGGCTTCACGGCCGACGCCACCGACGAGCTCCCCACTCTCGCCGACGCCCTGCCCGCCCTCACCGAGGCCGTCAACGCGCAGCTGGCCGCCTGGGTCGCCGCCGACGCCGCCGTCCGCATCGAGGTGCCGGGCCCCGAGCTCACCGCCCGCCGCCAGTGGCACTGCGAGCTGCCCGAGGGCGGCGCGCAGATCTTCTGCGGCGGCACCCACCTGCACCACCTCGGCGAGCTGGCCGAACTCCGCACCGAGCTGCGGCTCTCCGAGGACGGCACCGAGCTCGTCGCCGTCACCCGCCCGAAGCGGGCCTGAGGGCAGGGCCCGAACCGGGCCCGGAAACGCCACGGGCGGCCGTCCTCGCGTCGAGGATGGCCGCCCGCCGTGCGTGCACTCCGTCCGGGGTCAGACCTGGGTGCGGTGGAAGTTCAGGAAGGAGCGCGACGGCGTCGGGCCGCGCTGGCCCTGGTAGCGCGAGCCGTAGCGCTCCGAGCCGTACGGGTGCTCCGAGGGGGAGGAGAGCCGGAACAGGCAGAGCTGCCCGATCTTCATGCCCGGGTACAGCTTGATCGGCAGCGTCGCGACGTTCGACAGCTCCAGCGTGACGTGGCCGCTGAAGCCGGGGTCGATGAAGCCGGCCGTGGAGTGGGTCAGCAGGCCCAGACGGCCGAGGCTCGACTTGCCCTCCAACCGGGAGGCGACGTCGTCGGGCAGGCTGATGACCTCGTACGTCGAGGCCAGCACGAACTCGCCGGGGTGCAGGATGAACGCGTCGTCGCCCTCGGGCTCGACCAGCCGGGTGAGGTCCGGCTGCTCCTCGGAGGGGTCGATGTGCGGGTACTTGTGGTTCTCGAACACGCGGAAGAAGCGGTCGAGGCGCACGTCGATACTGGAGGGCTGGATCATCGACGGGTCGAAGGGGTCGATGACCACCCGGCCCAGGTCGATTTCGGTCCGGATGTCCTTGTCAGAGAGCAGCACGCTTCGAGGTTACGTGCACGACGGGGCCCCGGACGAATCCGCCCGGGGCCCCTTCCGTCCTCGCGCCGGCCGTCAGGCCAGGAACTCCGCGGCCTCCAGCCGCATCGCCCGGGCCAGCTGCGGAGCGGACAGCTCACGCACGTCGGCCACCACCGAACTCCTCAGCCGTCCGCACTGTGGACAGCGGATCAGCCGGCCGGGCCCCAGCCGGCCGGGTCCGAGGTTCTGCATCGGGAACGTGGTGGTGCTGAACAGGTGCCCCTCGGCACAACGAACGACGGTGCGCTGCTCCATCGATCCCCTTCCCATCCCAAACCCAGTACTCACCCGTACTCGTCGCGCCCCGGGGACCGGGCCCCGGGACAGCGTCACATTAGGGGATGTTCCGGACATTCCACACCATGGCTCGCCGCCCCGACCCCACCCGCCGGAGCACTCTCACGCGGCCCAAACAGTACGCCCCTCACCCCCGCCCCACCCCGCTCCGCCACGTCCCCCGGCCACCCGTGCAAGCGGCGTCACGCATGGGGTACAGTGAAGGCGATCGAGCGGTCACTGACGGCTCGTCAGGCGGGCGTAGTTTAATGGTAGAACATGAGCTTCCCAAGCTTAGAGCGCGAGTTCGATTCTCGTCGCCCGCTCCACTGCAAAGTCCCAGGTCAGCGACCTGGGACTTTGTCGTTGGCGGAGGTTGTCGCGGTGTGGGTCAGGCTTGGGTGGGGACTCGGCGCAGGGTGCGGATGGGGTGGGTGAGGAGGAGGGCGGCGGCGGTGGCGAGGGCCACCGCCGCGCCGACCTGGAGGACGCGGTCGGTGCCGAAGGCGCCGACGGCGGGGCCGGCGAGGGCGCTGCCGATGGGGTACATGCCGACGGAGCCGGCGAC